>NZ_JAGGOW010000141.1 GCF_018614135.1 Streptomyces sp. ISL-66 | reverse complement strand
GGTCGGGACCGCGGCGTGCGCCGTCGCGGCGGCGGGGCCGTTGGCGCCGGCCAGGAGGGCCGGGGCCGAGGCGGCCGGAGCCGGTGCTCCCGTGACCGCCGCCACCGGGGGCAGGAGGAGCGGGTCGATGCCGGCGGCGGCCAGGCCCTCGGGGGCGGTCTGGGCGAGGGGGACGCCGATGCGGGCCAGGCGCAGCGGCATGAGGGCGCCGACCGGGGCCTTGCGGCGCCAGCCGCGGCCGTAGCGGGCTTGGAGGCGGGCCTGGTAGATCAGGCGGTCCTGCTCCATGCCGACGGCCTGTTCGTAGGAGCGCAGCTCCCACAGCTTCATCCGGCGCCACAGCTTGAACGTGGGGACCGGGGAGAGCAGCCACCGCGTGATGCGGACGCCCTCCATGTGCCGGTCGGCGGTGATGTCCGCGATCCGGCCCACGGCGTGCCGGGCGGCCTCGACGGTGACCACGAACAGGATCGGGATCACGGCGTGCATGCCGACCCCGAGGGGGTCGGGCCAGGCCGCCGCGCCGTTGAACGCGATCGTCGCGATCGTCAGCAGCCACGCCGTCTGGCGCAGCAGCGGGAACGGGATCCGGATCCAGGTCAGCAGCAGGTCCAGCGCGAGCAGGACACAGATGCCCATGTCGATGCCGATGGGGAAGACGAGCGAGAAGCTGCCGAAGCCCTTCTTCAACGCGAGGGCGCGCACGGCGGAGTACGAGCCCGCGAATCCGATCCCCGCGATGACGACGGCTCCGGCGACGACGACACCGATCAATATGCGGTGCGTACGAGTCAGCTGCATCGCGGCCACCCGCGATCCCCTCCCCTTGTCGAGCTACGGCAGGCACAGCGTACGCGCGTTCGGGTGACCGGACGTCAGCGGTCCGGTCACCCGGGGAACGGGCGATCCCCCGGGGATCCCCCGGGATCCGTCGTTCGTCAGCCGGCCGTGGGCGAGGGCGACTGCTCCGGCTGCTTCGGCTGGTTGGCGGCGTCGACCGAGGCCACGGTCTCCTTCGTCGCCGCGGTGGCGTCCTGGAGCAGCTTCGCCGCGTCCGGAGCGTCCGCGCCCTCGTAGGCCGCGCCGTTGTAGTCGAGGGTGATGACGACGTTGTGCGCGCGGGCGATGATCGTCGTGTTGGCGAAGTCACCGTCCTTCTTGGTGGCGAAGGTGAGCGCGGTGGCCTGGTCGCCGATGCCGTCCGCCGGCTCCGCCTTCAGGTTCTCCGCACCCTCGGTGACCTTGGCCTTCTCGACCTGCTTGGTGTACTCGTCCTCGGCGCGCTTGCTGCCGGTGCCGACCGAGGCGAGCGAGTCGTAGCGGACGAGGGAGATCGAGAGCCAGCGGTACTGCGAGCCCTTCAGACCGGCCTCGTCGAGGCCGTTCCAGGTGCAGGTGGCGCGGCTGGCCAGGTCGTTGGACTTGGCCGCCGTGCCGTTGGCGTCCTTCGCCTTCGGGACGAGCGCCTCGATGGTCTTCGCGCCGACGGCCTTGCACGGCTCGGGCAGCGCGGAGTACACGGCCTTCTCGAGCGCGGCGGACGGCTTGGTGCTCGGCTTGGCGGAGGCGGACGAGGACGCGCCGGACTTCTTGCCGCTGTCGGCGCCCGAGTCCTTGCCCGAGTCGGACGAGCAGCCGGCGACGGTGAGGATCACCGGGACGGCTGCGCAGGCGAGAACGCGGGTGAGACGCGAGGCTGATCGGTGCATGATTCCTTCAGACGTTGTGGGTCTTCGTGCGGGTCTTCGTGCGGGCTCGGGGGCCCACTTTCGGGCGCGGGACCCCGGCAACCGTAGCCCGACCCGGCGCCCGGCTGCTGTGCGCGCCGTCACTCGGGCCGTGCGCGCCCCCCGGCGGTCCCCTGTCCGCGGCCCCGGCTAGTCGTTGAACCGCTCGACGAGGGCTTGGGCCAACTGCCGTGCCCTGTCCTGGGTTTCGCCGCTCGGCGGGACCGTACCGGGGAGCGCGGGCTGGACGCTGTACTCGACGGTGACGATGACGTTCGAGGTACGGAACACAATGCGGACCGTGCGCGCCTGGACGGCGGTGGCGCCGGCCTGGCCGAGCTTGTCGTCGAGGAAGGCCTCGTTGCCGAGCCCTTCGAGGACCCGGGAGCCGAGCTCGGGCGGGGCGGAGGGGGACGGGGAGCCGGAGGATGAGCCCGAGGGAGACCCGGAGGCAGACCCGGAGGCAGACCCGGAGGGGCCGACGCCGGTGCCCGTGCCGGTGCTCGTACCGGCGGTCGTACTGGGGCTCGTACTGGGACTCGGGCCCGCGGCCGGGTTCGTCGCCTGGCCCGTGGCCGGGCTCGGTGTCGTGGCCGGGCCGGGGAAGGGCAGGTGGGCGTCGGTGAGCTGACGGACGAAGACCTGCCGCGCCTTGTCGTCGTCGCTCGTGGTGGCCCGGTCGTACGACACCACGCGCTCGAACCCGACCGACAGCAGCCGCGTCTCGGCCGGCGTCTGCGCGGTCCAGCGGCAGCCGACGCGCCGGTCGGCGTCGTACGAGGCGTCCGCGACACCGGCGTAGAGCGCCTCGCGCTGTTCGGGCGTGAGGGTGTCGGCGGCCGGGAGCATCGCCTTGACCTTCTTGGCGTCGGCGGCCTTGCAGGGCATGGGCAGGATGCGGTACTTGCCGGGCTGGGCGATCGTGCCGGCGCTGTCACCGACCTTCGCGTCGCTGGTGATTCCGACGCCGTCCCCGTCGGTGCACGCGGTGAGCCCGGCCGTGAGGACGGTCAGGATCGCGATGCCGGGCAGTACTGCACGTACTCCACGTACCGTCTTGCGCTGCACGTTCCACCGGCTCCCTTCAGCAAAATGCGTTGCCGCGGCTGGGGCGCGGATGGGAACAATGTCTATCGCACACGCTGGTGCCGGCGCCGGTCTCCTGTCGTATTTGGGGTCAAGAGCGAGGCTTTTCGCGTATTCAGTCTTTTCTGTGGTTAACGGGGTATTGAGGCCGAGATGTCGTATGTAGAAGTGCCCGGGGCGAAGGTCCCGATCCGGATGTGGGCCGACCCGGCGTCGGTCGAGGACAGCGCGATGCGCCAGCTGCAGAACACGGCCGGCCTCCCCTGGATCAAGGGCCTGGCCGTCATGCCGGACGTGCACTACGGCAAGGGTGCGACCGTCGGCTCGGTCATCGCCATGAAGGACGCGGTCTGCCCGGCGGCGGTGGGCGTGGACATCGGCTGCGGCATGTCGGCTGTGAAGACCTCCCTGACGGCGAACGACCTGCCGGGGGACCTGTCGGGGCTGCGCTCGCAGATCGAGAAGGCGATCCCGGTGGGGGCGGGGATGCACCGGGAGGCGGTGGACCCGGGGCGGCTGTACGGGTTCTCGGAGAACGGGTTCGGGGATCTGTGGGAGCGGTTCGACTACGTCGCGGACGCGGTGAAGTTCCGGCGGGAGCGGGCCATGCGGCAAATGGGAAGCCTTGGCCAAGGAAATCACTTCGTTGAAGTTTCAATCGATACGTCCGGGGCGGTGTGGCTCATGCTGCACTCGGGTTCCCGGAACATCGGCAACGAGCTGGCGGACTTCCACATCAACGTGGCCCGAGGGCTCGCGCACAACCAGGGCCTGATCGACCGGGACCTCGCGGTCTTCCTCGCGGCGACCCCGGAGATGCAGGACTACCGCAACGACCTCTTCTGGGCGCAGGAGTACGCGAAGTTCAACCGCGCCGTGATGATGAGCCTGTTCAAGGAGGTCGTGCGCAAGCAGTTCCGCAAGGCGAAGGTCTCCTTCGATCAGGAGATCAGCTGCCACCACAACTATGTGGCGGAGGAGCGGTACGACGGCATGGACCTGCTGGTCACGCGCAAGGGCGCGATCCGCGCCGGCAGTGGGGACTACGGGATCATCCCGGGCTCGATGGGCACGGGTTCGTACATCGTGAAGGGCCTCGGCAACGAGAAGTCCTTCAACTCGGCCTCGCACGGCGCGGGCCGGAAGATGAGCCGCACGGCGGCGAAGAGGAAATTCTCGGTGCGCGACCTCGCGGAGCAGACCAAGGGCGTGGAGTGCCGCAAGGACTCCGGCGTCGTGGACGAGATCCCGGGCGCGTACAAGTCGATCGAGCAGGTCATCGACCAGCAGACCGACCTGGTCGAGGTCGTGGCCAAGCTCAAGGCCGTCGTCTGCGTGAAGGGCTGAGGCCGAGCGGGGTTGACGGGGAACCGGAAGGACCGGGACCCGGACCGTGACCGGTCCGGGTCCCGGTCCTTCCGTGTGCGATTCAGCTCTGGTCGCCGTCGAGGAGGTGGTCGACGGGGAGTTCGAGAGCGACGCCGAGGGACTCGGGCAGGGGGACGGACGTGCCGCGCTTGAAGGCCTTCCGGGAGCGGTACTCGCCGCCACGGGGGTCGGTGTAGAGGACTGCCTCGTCGTGGCGGCGGTCGGCCACGAGGTAGACCGGGATCCCGGCCTGGGCGTAGCAGTCGACTTTGGTGCCGAGGTCGTCGGACCAGTTGGACGAGGTGATCTCCAGGGCCATGCGGAAGACGTGTGGCGCGAAGCAGTTCTTCTCGACGTGCGCGTCGCGGAAGTCGGCGTCGACGAGCGACAGGTCCGGGATCGCGAAGTCGATCGGCCCCGAGGGCAGCCACAGCCCGATGCCCTGGAGGTACTTGAGACCGGCCTGTCGGGCCCCGGCCGTGAAGAGTTCCTCGATCAGCCAGGTCAAGGACTCCGCGTGAGCTCCGTCGGCAGGTGGTGTCACGGTGAGCCTCCCCTGGAGAATCTCCACTCGGTGCCCGGGAAGCTCTCTGGAGAGACGGTCGGCGGCCTCCGCGATCGTGGTCTCGTGCTGTATCACGGCCATAGCTTCCTCCTTTGCGCGGCTCATGCTTTCGGAGCGTATCCGCGCTCGCCGACATTCCGCTCGACTTCACCCGTACGGGGTCATCCGGGTCGCGGGGGTCCCGGTGGTCGGCAACTCCCTTGAGAGAGCGAGGCCTTCGGGTGCGGGAAGTGGCGGACGGGGGCTTGACGCCGTGAGTTGGTCTAGACCATGGTGTGCGGCATGTGGAGATCCCGTGCGGTTCTTGCCGCGTTCGCGTCGTTGTCGCTCACCTTTGGGGCGGCTCAGGTCGCCGATGCCGCAGGGGCCGCTGCCGCGGCCTCGCGGGGCGTGGGGCTGCCGCCCGTCGTGTCGCACGTGCCGACCGAGGAGAACGTCGTGTTCATCACCGTCGACGACGGGTGGGTGCATGACCCCGCCGTCGCGCGGACGCTCGTCGAGCGGCGGATCCCCGTCTCGCTGTTCCTGCTGCCGGGGGCGACCTCGTACGACACCCGGTACTTCACGGACCTGGCCGCGCAGGGGCGGGTGAGTGTGGAGAACCACACCGTCAATCACCCCGACCTGACCACCCTCGACGCCGCCGGCAAGGACGCCGAGGTGTGCGGGGCCGGCGAACAGCTGGCGGCGACCTTCGGGAGGGAGCCGAAGCTGTTGCGGCCGCCGTACGGGGCCGTGAACGACGAGGTGCGGCTGGCGGCGAAGGCGTGCGGGGTCAAGGCGCTGATCACGTGGACGTACGACTTCACCACGTGGAGCGAGACGCCCGCGACCCCGCGGCTGCGTGCCGGTGACATCGTGCTGCTGCACTTCACGCCGACGCTGGGCGCGGACCTGCAGCGGGCCCTGGACGCGGCGAAGGCCGCCGGGCTGAGGCCGGCGGCCCTGATGCCGCACCTGAAGAGTGCGGGGCTCGTCCCGTAGGGACCCCGCCCGCGGGCTACAGCTCGCGGTGGAGCTTCGTGTTCGAGGCCTGGGCGCGCGGGCGGACCACCAGGAGGTCGATGTTGACGTGGCTGGGGCGGGTCACCGCCCAGGTGATGGTGTCGGCGACGTCGTCGGCGGTGAGGGGCTCGGCCACGCCGGCGTAGACCTTCTCCGCGCGGTCGGCGTCGCCGCGGAAGCGGGTCTTCGCGAACTCCTCCGTCTTGACCAGGCCGGGGGCGATCTCGATGACGCGCACGGGCTGGCCGACGATCTCCAGGCGGAGGGTCTCGGCGAGGACGCGGGCGCCGTTCTTGGCGGCCACGTAGCCGGCGCCGCCCTCGTACGTGGCGTGGCCGGCGGTGGAGGAGAGCACGACGACCGTGCCGTCGCCGGAGGCGGTCAGGGCCGGGAGCAGGGCCTGGGTGACGTGGAGCGTGCCGATGACGTTGACCTCGTACATCGTGCGCCAGTCGGCGGGGTCGCCGGTGGCGACGGGGTCGGCGCCGATGGCGCCGCCGGCGTTGTTGACGAGGACGTCGCAGCGGGTCAGGGAGGCGGCGAGGGTGTCGACGGCGTCGCGGTCGGTGACGTCGAGGGCGTACGCGGTGGCCTCATGGCCGGCGGCCGTGATCTCGGCGGCGAGGGCCTCGATGCGGTCCTTGCGGCGGGCGGTGAGGACGACGTGGTAGCCGGCCGCCGCGAGCTGGCGGGCAGTGGCCGCGCCGATGCCGCTGCTGGCGCCGGTGACTACGGCGGTGCGGGTCGAGGCGGGGGCCGTGGCCGTGCTCATGTGCTCGCTCCTCGTGCGTTCGTACGGGTGGGTACCCGCCAGCATAGGCCGGTCGGGGCGGTGCTCACCGGCCGCGCGGGGCGTACATGATCACGGCCATGCCGGCGAGGCAGACGAGCGCGCCCGTGACGTCCCACCGGTCGGGGCGGTAGCCGTCGGCGGCCACGCCCCACAGGAGGGAGCCGGCGACGAAGACCCCGCCGTACGCGGCGAGGACGCGGGCGAAGTCGCCCGAGGGCTGGAGGGTGGCGACGAAGCCGTAGAGGCCGAGCGCGATGACCCCGGCGCCGATCCAGGCCCAGCCCTTGTGCTCGCGCAGGCCTTGCCACACGAGCCAGGCGCCGCCGATCTCCAGCAGGGCGGCGAGGGCGAAGAGGGCGGCGGAGCGGGCGATCAGCATGGCGGGAAGCCTACGCACGCGGCCGGCGCGGGGCCGGCGCGTGCGGCTGGCGCATGGCTGGTGCGTGCGGCTGGCGTGCGGACGGTACGCGGATGGCTCGCCGACGGTACGCGGCTGGCGTGCGGACGGTACGCGGATGGGCGGAGGACTCGCCCTCATTCGTGTGATGGTCCGACCGGTGGAGCGGAGGCGTGGCTAGCGTCCGCACGTGGAGGTGGTCGCGGTGCGCCGAGGTGCCGTACGGAGTGTGGTGATGGCCGGGCTGCTGGTACTGCTCGGTGGTGCGGGGGGCATCGGCGGTGCCGTCGGGGCCCAGGCCCGGTCCGGCCCGGAGGCCGACGTGGCGTACCACGGGCGGGTGGTCCTCGGCGGAGCGCGGCTGCGGATCCTCCTGATCCCGGAGAACGAGGGCCCGGCGGCGCTGGCGAACACGACGCTGCGGCTGCGCGTGTCGGCGGACCTCGCGGACCGGCAGGAGCTGGCGGGCGGCTGCGCCCGGGCCGGGCTGCGCGAGGTGGTGTGCGAGACGGGGGAGCTGCCGCCGCACGGACGCGGGCGGCACATCGGGCTGGCGCTGCGACTGAAGGAACCGGTCGCGGAGGTGGTGGTGCGGGTGGACACGTGGTGGAACGGCGGCGCGATCGACCGGAACGGCGCCAACAACGAACACGTGGTGCTCGCGCTGGACACGGGGGACACGTACGCGTTCTGACGCGCGGGGCGTTCTGACCTCCAGCGCGTGCTGCCGCGCGGGCGTTTCTGACCTCCAGCGCGTGCTGCCGCGCGGGCGTTTCTGACCTCCAGCGCGTGCTGCCGCGCGGGCGTTTCTGACCTCCAGCGCGTGCTGCCGCGCGGGCGTTTCTGACCTTCAGCGCGTGCTGCCGCGCGGGGCGTTCTGACGCCCAGGGCGTGCTGTCCCTCGGGGCGTTCCGACGCTCAGGGCGTGCTCTCGCTCCGCCCGTGCTGTCGCTCAGCCCGTGCTGACGTCGCCGAACTCGGCGAGGGCGTCCTCCACGATCCGCTCCAGGCGGGCGTGGTGGGCGCCGCGCCAGTAGACGCGCTCGCAGTCGGCGCACTGCGCGAAGACCTCGTACGAGCGCTGCGTGCCCCTCTCCAGCCGGTCGTCGACGCTGTCCTTGTCGGCCGCGCGCAGGGTTCCGTTGCACGCGGTGCACCGGGTCCAGGGGGCGAGGACGGGGGCGAACCGGCCCAGGACGTCGCGCACTTGCTCATCGGGCTGGTCGCTGTACACGTACGCCCCGGCGTACAGCTCGCGGCGGCGCAGCAGCCCGCGGTCGCGGGAGAGCAGGATGCGCTGCTCGGCGGCGGAGCGGGTGGCGAGGGCCGGGTCGCCGATGTCCTCGTTCTCGTAGGCCGCGTCCAGGCCGAGGAGGCGCAGGCGGCGGGCGAGGGTGCCGAGGTGGACGTCGAGGAGGAAGCGCAGCGGCACGGTGGCGGGGACGCCCGGGAGCCGCTGGGGGCGGTCGACGCCGAACACCTCGACGGATTCCCCGGCTCCGGGCACGTGGGAGAAGGGGGTCTCCGCGCCGTCGACGAGGATCCGGCCGACCTCGGTGAGCGGGATGCCGGCCGATTCGACGACGTGGCCGAGGCTGGAGACGCCGTCGGTCACGGTCGGTACGCGTTCGCCGCGCCGGCTCGGCGCGGCGAAGACGTGCAGTTCGGGGGCGAGGGTGAGCTGAATGCCGGGTCCGTTCACGGGCCCAGCATGCCACTGCCGGGCGCCGTCCGGCGGGGGATTTACGGCGCCGGGGCGGGGGCGCCGGACTCCTGGTCGTGGAGCTGCCGGGGTGGTAAGAGGGCTTGCGGTGGAGCTGGCCGCGCGGGCCGGGTACGTGGTGACGGGCCTGGCGGGGGCGGACGACGAGGAGCTCGTACGCTCGCTCGGCGCGGCCGTCTTCGTCCCGCGCGGCTCGGCTCCGGCCGACCCGGTGGACGGCGTCGTGGACGCGGCGGTACTGGGCGGGGCGGCCCTGGACTCCGTCCGCGACGGCGGGGTCTACGTGGGCCTGCGACCCGGCGACGCCCCGGCGGCGGAGCGCGGGATCCGGGTCGTGGAACAGGAGGTCGCGGCGGACGGCGAGCACCTGGCCCGGCTGGTGGCGCTGGTCGACGCGGGGAGCTGACGCTCCGGGTGGCGCAGACCTTCCCGCTGGCGCAGGCCCCAAGGCCCACGCGCGCCTGGCGGACGGCGTCCGCGGCCGCATCGTCCTGACGGCACCCTGACGGGGCCGGTCGTACAGGGCGGTACCCGTGCGACCGCCCGTGCAACCGCCCCCCTACAACCGCCCCCTACAACCGCCCCGTACAACCGGATAGATCCATCGCCTGAGGCGTTCGCGCGAGCCGCTGCTACGGTCCGGGGCATGGGAAACCGCGAAGACCTGCTCGTCGGGGCGAAGGCGTGCCTGCGGGACAAGGGGTACGACCGCACCAGCGTCCGGGACATCGCCACGGCGGCCGGCGTGAGCATGGCCGCCATCGGCTACCACTACGGCTCCAGGGAAGCGCTGCTCAACCAGGCGCTGTTCGAGATCCTCGACGAGTGGGGCGACGCGATGGGCCGGGCCCTGCTCCCCGACGCCGACGGCTCCGCCCGGCAGAGCTTCGAGCGGATCTGGCAGAGCCTGATCGAGGACTTCGGGGCCCACGGTGACCTGTGGCTGGCCTCGGTGGAACTGTTCATGCAGGCCCAGCGTCAGCCCGAGCTGCGGACCGCCCTGGCGGCGGGCACCGCCCAGGGCCGCCGGGGCCTGGCGGCGATCCTCGACGGCGTGCCCGAGGAGCAGGTCGCGGAAGGATCCGTGCGGACCGTCGGCAGCGTGCAGCTGGCCCTCGTGTCGGGCGTGATGATCCAGCACCTGAGCGACCCGGCCACCGCGCCCACCGCGGCCGAGATCCTCGACGGCATCCGCGGCCTGGCCGGCCTGGCGCGCTGAGGCCGGACGGGCAGCGGCGGGCCGGCCGCATCCCTGACCACTCCGCGCCCGCGCCCGCGCCCACGTACCCGCGCCGCACCCGTATCCACTGCCGAAGGGAGCGGGTGGGTCAGGGCCAGACCAGGCAGTAGGGCTGGTGGCCCGCCTCGTGGAGGCGATGGCTGAAATCCTGCCACTCGTGGAGCAGCTGGTAGACGTTGAAGGCGTCGCGGGGGCCGCCGCGGTCGGGGACCGTGGACCAGATGAAGGCGGCCGCGCCGACCGATTCCTCGCCGATGCCGCGCAGCGGGTCGACGACGGTCATCGGGAGTTTGACGACGGCGTAGTCGGGGTGGAGGACGACCAGTTCCAGCGGGGGGACCTTGTGGAGGGGTATGCCCTCGATGCCGGTCAGGACCATCGCGGCGACCGTTTCCGGCTTGATCTTGGTGAACATGCCGCCCATGCCGAGCTCGTCGCCGCCGAGCTCCTCCGGGCGCATCGTCTGCGGGACCCGTGCGGCCGTGGCGCCGTCGGGGGCGCCGAAGTACTTGTACGTCACCCCCATGCCGCGGCCCCTGGGGCGGCCCTCGGGGTCCTGCGAGGGGTCCGCGACCGGTTCCGCCGCGTCCGTGACGCGGCGGCGGTGCTTGCCCCGGCGGCGGGCTTCGCGCGCCTCGCGGGCGCGCTGCGGATCCAGGCCGTCGGTACCCTCGCCCGGTCCACCACCGCGTTGCATATCTCCACCCGACTGGTCTTGCCTGCCCCGGCCCCGCGGCCCCCGCCACGCAGCCTGATCATCATGGCAGTGACCTCCCCCGGGGCGGCGCGGTGAAACGCCCGTCCGCAAGTCAGTCGCGGCCTCTGAGACCATGGCTGGTGTGAGCTACCCGTACCCGTATGAAGCCAAAGTCTCGCAGACTCTCTTTGACCGCGCGTCCCTCGTGACGCCTGGCGGCGTGAACTCTCCGGTGCGCGCCTTCCGCGCCGTGGGCGGAACGCCCAGGTTCATGGTGTCCGGTACCGGTCCGTACCTGACCGATGCCGACGGGCGCGAGTACGTCGACCTGGTCTGCTCGTGGGGGCCGATGATCCTCGGCCACGCCCATCCGGCCGTGGTGGAGGCCATTCAGGCCGCCGTCGTCCGCGGCACGTCCTTCGGTACCCCCGGTGAGGGGGAGGTCGCGCTCGCCGAGGAGATCGTCGCGCGGATCGAGCCCGTGGAGCAGGTCCGGCTGGTGTCCTCCGGCACCGAGGCGACCATGTCCGCGATCCGCCTCGCCCGCGGGTTCACCGGCCGCGCCAAGATCGTGAAGTTCGCGGGCTGTTACCACGGTCACGTCGACTCGCTGCTGGCCGCCGCCGGTTCCGGGCTCGCGACCTTCGCGCTGCCGGACACCCCGGGCGTGACCGGAGCGCAGGCCGGGGACACGATCGTGCTCCCCTACAACGACCTCGAAGCGGTCCGTGCCGCGTTCGCGGCGCACCCCGGCGAGATCGCCTGCGTGATCACCGAGGCGGCGCCCGGCAACATGGGCGTCGTGCCCCCGGGCGAGGGCTTCAACCAGGGGCTCGCCGACCTGTGCCGCGCGAACGGTGCGCTGTACATCTCCGACGAGGTCATGACGGGCTTCCGCACCTCCCGCGCCGGCTGGTACGGCGTGGACGGGGTCAAGCCCGACCTGATGACCTTCGGCAAGGTCATGGGCGGCGGCTTCCCGGCGGCGGCCTTCGGCGGCCGCGCCGACGTGATGGGCCACCTGGCTCCGGCCGGCCCGGTCTACCAGGCGGGCACGCTCTCCGGGAACCCGATCGCGACCGCCGCGGGCCTCGCGCAGCTGCGGCTGCTGGACGGGGCCGCGTACGAGAAGGTCGACGCGGTCTCGGCGCGGATCCAGGGGCTGGTCACCGAGGCGCTCACCAAGGAGGGCGTCGCGCACCGGCTGCAGACCGCCTCCAACATGTTCTCCGTCTTCTTCACCGAGGACGAGGTCCGCGACTACGACGACGCGAAGAAGCAGGAAGCCTTCCGCTTCAACGGCTTCTTCCACTCGATGCTGTCGCAGGGCGTGTACCTGCCGCCGTCGGCGTTCGAGTCGTGGTTCGTGTCCACCGCCCACGACGAGAAGGCGATCGAGCGCATCGCGGCCGCCCTGCCGGCCGCCGCCCGAGCCGCCGCGGAGGCCACCGCATGAGCACCGAGGGCCGCATCGACGGCGGGTCCGAGATCACCGTCGTCCACGTGGTGCGCCACGGCGAGGTGGAGAACCCGGAGGGCGTCCTCTACGGCCGCCGCGCCGGCTACCACCTCTCCGAGCTCGGCCGCCGGATGGCGGACCGGGTCGCCGAGCACCTGGAGAGCCGGGACGTGACGTACGTCGTGGCCTCCCCGCTGGAGCGGGCGCAGGAGACGGCGGCGCCGATCGCGAAGGCGCACGGGCTGGACCTGGCGACCGACGGCCGGCTCATCGAGGCGGGCAACGTCTTCGAGGGCAAGACCTTCGGGGTCGGTGACGGCGCGCTGCGCAAGCCCGAGAACTGGAAGCACCTGACGAACCCGTTCAAGCCGTCCTGGGGCGAGCCGTACGTCGAGCAGGTCGTCCGGATGATGAGCGCGATCGAGACCGCCCGCGACGCCGCGCGCGGCCACGAGGCGGTGGCGGTCAGCCACCAGCTGCCGATCTGGATCGTACGGAGCTTCGCGGAGCGGCGCCGGCTGTGGCACGATCCGCGCCGCCGCCAGTGCACGCTGGCTTCGCTGACCTCGTTCACCTACCAGGGCGACAAGCTGGTGTCGGTGGGCTACAGCGAGCCGGCCCGGGACCTGGTCCCGGCGCACCTCCTCGCGGGGGCGAAGCCGGTGAAGGGCAAGTCCAAGGCCTTTGGGGCTTAGCGGAGCCCGGCGAAATCAGGCTTTGCCCTAATTTCGTACATATTGACCGGGAGTTGTCGCGCGGCGCGGCAACTCCCGGTCCACTCGCCCCCGGGGGGCGCGGAAGATCGGCAATTCGGTCATGCGAAACTTTTCACATGAGCCTCAGCCGCGCGCGTACCCGTCGTAGTAGCCGCCGCTCGACCAGTGCCCGCGCCGTCCTGCTGACCGCGGTGGCCCTCACGAGCGCCGCCACCCTTACGGCGTGCGGCACTTCGGACGGCGGCGGCAAGTCCTCCGGCTCCGCCGGCGGAAACTACGTGACGGGCCCCAGCGGCATCTCCACCGTCGCGAAGGCGGACCGCACCGAGGCCCCCAAGCTCGACGGCGAGACCGTGGACGGCAAGACGCTGGACACCACCGCCCTCAAGGGCAAGGTCGTCGTCCTCAACGTCTGGGGATCCTGGTGCCCGCCGTGCCGCGCGGAGGCCAAGTACTTCGCGAAGGTCTCCAAGGACACGGCGGACGCCGGCCAGGACGTCGCCTTCGTGGGCCTGAACACCCGGGACAACAGCAAGCAGAACGCCGCCTCCTTCGAAGAGACCTACGGGATCACCTACCCGAGCCTCTTCGACCCGGACGGCAAGCTGATGCTCCGGTTCCCCAAGGGCACGCTCAACCCCAACGCGATCCCCTCCACGATCGTCCTCGACAAGGAGGGCAAGATCGCCTCGCGCACCCTGGCCGCGGTCAACGAGGAGCAGCTGCGCTCGATGATCGACCCGCTCCTCGCGGAGAAGTGACCTCGTGGTCACCGCACTCTCGGACGCGGTCCTCGCCGCCGAGGCGACCGGCGTGAACACGACGGTCCTCAACGGCGCCCTGCTGCTGGCCCTGCCGATCTCGCTGCTCGCCGGGCTGGTCTCCTTCTTCTCGCCCTGCGTGCTGCCGCTCGTCCCCGGCTACCTCTCCTACGTGACCGGCGTCGGCGGCGCCGACCTCGCCGAGGCCCGGCGCGGCCGGATGCTCGGCGGCGCGAGCCTGTTCGTCCTCGGCTTCACCGCCGTGTTCACCTCGACCGGCGCGCTGTTCGGCTACTTCGGGCGGACCCTGGACGCCAACAAGGGGGTCATCTCGCAGGTCCTCGGCGGGCTGGTGATCCTGCTCGGCCTGTTCTTCATGGGCGCGATCCCGGGCCTGACGATGCGCGAGTTCCGCTTCCACAAGAGGCCGGCGGTCGGCCTGGTGGGCGCGCCCCTGCTCGGCGTGCTGTTCGGCCTCGGCTGGACCCCCTGCATGGGCCCGACCCTCGCCGCCGTCGGCACCCTCTCCCTCGACCAGGCGACCGCGGGCCGCGGCGCGCTGCTGACCGTGGTGTTCTGCCTGGGGCTGGGGCTGCCGTTCATCGCGACGGCGCTCGCGTTCCGCAAGGCGCTGGGGGCGTTCGGCTGGGTGAAGAAGCACTATGCGTGGGTGATGCGCATCGGCGGCGGCATGCTGATCCTGACCGGTCTGCTGCTCGTCACAGGATGGTGGAGCAGCATCGTCAGCGACATGCAGAGCTGGACCCAAGGCTTCACGGTGGGGATCTGAGGACTACACGGACATGAGTACGAGCGACAAGGCGTCCACCGAGGCGCCGCACGATTCCGAGGATTCCGCTTCCGCCGAGGCGAGCGCCGAGGCCTCCGCCGAGGCGGCCGCAGGCGCGCAGCTGTCCACCGCACCCCTGGAGGACGCCCCCGGCGGCCCCGTGGGCATCGGCGTGTTCGGCTGGGCCCGCTGGTTCTGGCGGCAGCTCACCTCCATGCGGGTGGCGCTGATCCTGCTCTTCCTGCTGTCCCTGGCGTCGATCCCGGGCTCGCTGATCCCGCAGAACCAGGTCGACCTGATGAAGGTCGCCGCCTGGAAGAAGGAGCACGCCTCCTGGGTGGGCGTCGCCGAGAAGCTCCAGCTCTTCGACGTCTACAGCTCGGTGTGGTTCTCGGCGATCTACCTGCTGCTGTTCATCTCGCTGATCGGCTGCATCCTGCCGCGCTCCTGGCAGTTCGTCGGCCAGCTCCGAGGCCGGCCGCCGGCCGCGCCGAGGCGGCTCGACCGGATGCCCGCGTACACGACGTGGCGCACGGACACGTCCCCGGACGAGGTGCTCTCGTACGCCGGGACGCTGCTGGGCGGCCGCCGCTTCCGTACGGAGGGGGGCCCCGGGTCCGTCTCCGCCGAGAAGGGCTACCTGCGCGAGGCGGGGAACCTGGTCTTCCACGTCGCGCTGATCGTGATGCTGATCGCCTTCGCCTGGGGCCAGTACTTCAAGTCCGAGGGCGGCAAGCTCGTCCTGCGCGGCAAGGGCTTCTCCAACACGCTCACCCAGTACGACGACTTCAAGTCGGGCGCGCTCTTCGACTCCGACGACCTGCCGCCCTTCTCCTTCACCCTGGACAAGTTCGACGCGACCTTCGAGCGCACCGGCCCCCAGAAGGGGACCCCGCGCGAGTTCAAGGCGTACGTCACCTTCACCAACGGCGCCCACGGCACGCCGCAGAAGCGCGAGATCCAGGTCAACGAGCCGCTGGAGGTGGACGGCTCCAAGGTCTACCTGCTTGGCCACGGCTACGCGCCGGTCATCTCGGTGACCGACCCCACCGGCAAGGTGATCTTCAAGGACGCCGTGCCGATGCTGCCGCAGGACGGCAACCTCACCTCCACCGGCGCCGTCAAGGTCACCGACGGGTACAAGGACAAGGACGGGAAGGCGACCCAGCTCGGCTTCGCGGCGATGTTCGTGCCCACTTTCGCGGGCGCCGGCGAGGGCACGATGTTCTCGCAGTTCCCGGAGCTGGACTTCCCCGCGCTCGCGCTCAACGCCTGGCACGGCAGCCTCGGGGTGGACTCGGGCCTGCCGCAGAACGTGTACCAGCTGGACACGTCCAAGATGGAGCAGTTCAAGACCGAGGACGGCAAGCCGCTCGCGAAGCGGATGCTGCCCGGGGAGAGCATGGAGCTGCCGGGCGGCCAGGGCACCGTGAAGTTCGAGGGCATCGAGCGCTGGGCCACCTTCTCGATCACCCAGCAGCCCGGCAGCGGTCTCGCCCTCGGGGGCGCCGCCGCCGCCATCGCGGGCCTCGCGGGCTCCCTCTTCATCCAGCGCCGCCGGATCTGGGTCCGGGCGGCCGCCGGGAAGGACGGGGTGACCGTCGTCGAGATGGCGGGCCTCGGCCGCAGCGAGTCCGCCAAGCTCCCCGAGGAGCTGGCGGCGCTGTCCGGAGCGCTCCACGCGCAGGCGCCCACGGCCGGGCCGGGCCCGGCCCCGGTCCCCGGCCCACTTGCCGAAGCCCCGTCCGCCGAAGCCCCACCCGCCGAAGCCCCACCTGCCAACGAACGTGCCGAAGTCGAAGGGGAGCGCGCCTGATGCAGCTCGCGGCCGCAGCCAACGAGAGTCTGGCTCACCTCAGCAACAACCTGATCTACGCGTCGATGGCGGTCTACACCCTCGCCTTCCTCGCCCACATCACCGAGTGGATCTTCGGCAGCCGCAGCAAGGTGGCCCGTACGGCCGCCGCGCTCACCCGGTCCGAGACCGGGACCGGGGCCGAGACCCCCGCCGTCCAGGTGCGGGGCAAGGGCGGCACCGCCGTCCTCGACAAGCCCGAGGTCGTCACGCGCAGCGCCGCCGGCACCCGCGACGTCCCGGACGGCCCCGGCGCGGCCGGCGGCACGGTCCAGGGCGACCTGTACGGGCGGATCGCGGTCTCGCTGACCGCCCTCGGCTTCCTCCTCGCGGCGGGCGGTGTCATCACCCGCGCGCTGTCGGTGGAGCGGGCCCCCTGGGGCAACATGTACGAGTTCTCGATCACCTTCGCCACGGTGGCCGTCGGCGTGTACCTGGCGCTCCTCGCGCTGAAGAAGAACGTCCGCTGGCTCGGCCTGTTCCTGGTCACCACGGTCCTGCTGGACCTGGGCGTCGCCACCACGTGGCTCTACACCGACAGCGACCAGCTGGTCCCGGCCCTGCACTCGTACTGGCTGTGGATCCACGTCTCCACCGCGATCTTCTGCGGCGCGGTCTTCTACATCGGCGCGGCCGGCGCGGTCCTGTACCTCTTCCGCGATTCCTACGAGGCCAAGCTCGCGGGGGGCGGGAAGCCGGGCACGTTCTCCACCTCGGTCATGGAGCGCTTCCCGTCGGCGGCCTCGCTGGACAAGTTCTCGTACCGCATCAACGCGGCGGTCTTCCCGCTGTGGACCTTCACGATCATCGCGGGCGCGATCTGGGCCGGCGACGCGTGGGGCCGCTACTGGGGCTGGGACCCCAAGGAGGTCTGGTCCTTCGTGACCTGGGTCGCCTACGCCTGCTACCTGCACGCCCGCGCCACCGCCGGGTGGAAGGGCCGCAAGGCCGCGTACCTCGCGCTGTTCGCGTTCGCGTGCTGGATCTGGAACTACTACGGCGTCAACATCCTGCTCAGCGGCAAGCACTCGTACGCGGGCGTCTGACGCGGGTGGTGCGTGGAGGGGCCGTGCCGCCGGAAGGCGGCCCGGCCCCTTCGGCGTGGGCGGGGCCCTTGCCGTGCCGCCGGGTCCCGCCCCGCCGGGCCGTCAGGCGGGGCGCGGGCACATCACAAGGCGGGGCGCAGGGCCGGAAGCGGTCCGTCGCCGTTGAGCGCGCGGACCAGGCGGCCGAGTTCGGTGCGCAGTGCGCCGAGGTCGACGCTGCCCTGCCCGAGCTCGGCCTCCAGCTCGTGCAGGACCCGCCCGGCGGCGTCCAGGTGGTCGTACGCCGCCCCGGTCAGCACGACCAGCTTGCGCCGCCCGCCTTCGGGGTGCGGCTCGCGGCGCACGTACCCGCGCCGCTCCAGGTCGTCGACGATCTGCCCGGCGGCCTGTTTGGTCACCCCGAGCCGCTCGGCGAGCTCGGTCGCGGTCGCGCCGGGGCCCTTGAGGGCCTGGAAGGCCATGCCGTGCAGGGGGCGCAGGTTGTCGGCGTGTCCGGCCTCTTCGAGGCGGCCGGTGAACTCGCCCATCAGCAGCTGGAAGCCGAGGCCGAGGAGGAACCCCAGCTCGATGTCTTCGTAGCCGTCCTCGTAGCCGTCTTCGTCGCTCGGGTGGTTGGTCACACGAGCATGGTGACACGGGCAAGTAAAGCTGCTTTACTCGAAGTGAGTAAAGCAGCTTTACTCACTTCCCGTGTCCCGCCCTGCCGAGAAAGCGAAGGCCCCGCCTTGCACGTCATCGCCATGTCCCCCGAGAACGTCACCACCACCCCGAACGGGACCATGACCGGCCTCGCCTCTCCCAGCCGGGGCAGCGTGGAGCTGAGTACCTGGCACGCCGCCTTCTCCGCCGGGATCACCGGCCCCGAACACTCCGTCAGCCGCGAGCAGGTCTGGAGGGTCACCGCCGGAGCCATGGAGGTCACCTGCGACGGCCGGACCGAGAAGGTCTCCGCCGGTCAGGTCGTGGTCCTGCCGCCGGACGTACCGCGCCACGTACACGCCCTCGAGGACACCGAGGTGTACGTCGTCATGCGCGCGGACGCCCTCGTCAGCGTCCCGGGCGCGGAGGGGACCCGCACCCTGCCGTGGGCGACCTGACGCCGGCCGCTCGACCGGCCGGGCCGTGGGACTCAGCCCTGGTCCTTGCCCTGGTCCTTGTCGTCCTTCTCCTTGCCGTCCCGCTCCTCGCGCAGGGACTTCAGGAACTCCGGGTTGTCGTCCGGGGCCACCCACTGCGTCCGGCGGCCGCCGACGCCGGCCACGCGCTTCTTGCCCGCGAACAGCCACACCACCGGCCCGACGATCGAGAAGAGCAGGATGATCAGGACCCAGACGACCTTGGGAAGGTGCTTGACCTCTTCTTCCGGCGTGTTCAGGCAGTCGATGAAGGCGTAGATGGTCAGCGCGATGATCAGCAGGAACGGCAGATAGCGCAGCACGGTGTGGGACCGACCCCCAGGAGAACGGTGCGGCCCGGGCGGGCCACGGTTGTCCCTTCCAGGGTAGAGGCCCCTGCCGGGCTCCGGGCTCTGAGCGGGGATGCCACAATTGCCCGCATGGCTTACGACGATCTCCGCTCGCTGCTCCGGGCCCTTGAGCGGGAGGGCGACCTCAAGCGCATCAAGGCCGAAGTGGACCCGTACCTAGAGGTCGGGGAGATCGTCGACAGAGTGAACAAGGCGGGCGGACCCGCGCTGCTCTTCGAGAACGTCAAGGGCTCGGCGATGCCGCTGGCCATGAACGTCTTCGGGACCGACCGCCGGCTGCTGAAGGCCCTCGGGCTCAAGTCGTACGCCGAGATCAGCGAGAAGATCGGCGGCCTGCTCAAGCCGGAGCTGCCCCAGGGCTTCATCGGCGTCCGCGAGGCCTTCGGCAAGCTCGGCTCGATGGTGCACGTGCCGCCGAAGAAGGTGAAGGGCGATTCCGCGCCCGTCCAGGAGGTCGTCCTCACCGGCGACGACGTGGACCTGGACCAGCTGCCGGCGCTCTTCACCTGGCCCAAGGACGGCGGGTCCTTCTTCAACCTCGGCCTCACGCACACCAAGCACCCGGAGACGGGCGTGCGCAACCTCGGGCTCTACCGCCTCCAGCGCCACGACAAGCGCACCATCGGCATGCACTGGCAGATCCACAAGGACAGCCGCAACCACTACGCGGTCGCCGCCGCGCGGGGCGAGCGGCTGCCGGTCGCGATCGCCTTCGGCTGCCCGCCGGCCGTGACGTACGCGTCGACCGCACCGCTGCCGGGCGACATCGACGAGTACCTCTTCGCCGGGTTCGTGGCGGGCAAGCGGATCGAGATGGTGGACTGCAAGACGGTCCCGCTCCAGGTCCCGGCCAACGCCGAGGTGGTCATCGAGGGCTGGCTGGAACCGGGGGAGACGCTGCCGGAGGGGCCGTTCGGCGACCACACCGGCTTCTACACGCCGCAGGAGCCGTTCCCGGCGCTGACGATCGACTGCGTGACGATGCGCAAGCGTCCGCTGATCCAGTCGATCGTCGTCGGCCGGCCGCCGACGGAGGACGGGCCGCTGGGGCGCGCGACGGAACGCTTCTTCCTGCCGCTCCTCAAGATCATCGTCCCGGACATCGTGGACTACCACCTCCCCGAGTCGGGCGGCTTCCACAACTGCGCGATCGTCTCGATCGACAAGAAGTACCCGAAGCACGCGCAGAAGGTCATGCACGCCATCTGGGGCGCGCACATGATGTCGCTGACCAAGCTGATCATCGTGGTGGACAAGGACTGCGACGTCCACGACCTCCACGAAGTCTCCTGGCGCGCGCTCGGCAACACGGACTACTCCCGTGACCTCACGGTCGTCGAGGGTCCGGTCGACCACCTGGACCACGCCTCCTACCAGCAGTTCTGGGGCGGCAAGGCGGGCATCGACGCCACGAAGAAGCTGCCGACGGAGGGTTACACCCGCGACGGCGGCTGGCCCGACATGGTCGAGTCCGATCCGGCGACGGCGGCGCTGGTGGACCGGCGCTGGAAGGAGTACGGACTGTGAGCGAGATCGAAACGGGCGGCCCCGCCCTCTTCATCGGCACCGACACGACGTACGTGGCCCTGGTGCGCCCGGAACTCGACCCGGCGGACCCGGGTGTCCGGGAGGCCGCCGAGCAGGCGGGCGTCTCTCCCGAGGAATTCGCGGGCCCCGGCAACGTCTGGGCGCTGATGCTGGACCGGGAGGACGGCGAGGGCGACGGCTTCGAGCTGCCCGGCGCGCGGGACATCGAGGCGGACGACTTCGCGGAGCAGCTCCAGCGCGCCCTGGCGGCCGCCGAGCCCTTCACCGCCGAGGCCGGGAACTTCCTGCGCCTCGACGCCCGCCCGTCCGGCGACGACTGGGTGGTCACCGCCCGCGTCACCCCGCCCGAGGGCCACGACGACGGCGCCGCCCCCCGGACCCTGGAGCTCGGCGCGCTCCCGGCGGCGGACCTGCTGGCCGACCTCGAAGACTTCCGGAGAACCCTCGTATGACATCCGCAGCCGAAGGGGTCCTCGGACCCGGTCCCGCGCCGGAGGCCACCGGCAAGGTGAAGGCGTTCCTGCGGCTCGTGATGATCGAGCACTCGGTCTTCGCGCTGCCCTTCGCCTACATCGCCGCGCTCACCGCCATGTTCACGCTCGACGAGCGGATGCACTGGGGCAAGCTGCTGCTCGTCACCGTCTGCATGGTGGGGCTGCGGACCTTCGCGATGGCCGCCAACCGGATCATCGACCGGGAGATCGATGCGCGCAACCCGCGCACCGCCGGACGGGAGCTGGTGACGGGCGCCGTCTCCGTGCGGTCCGCCTGGACCGGGGCCGGGATCGCGCTGGTCGTCTTCCTCGGGGCGGCGGCGCTGCTGAACCCGCTCTGCCTGGTGCTGGCGCCGGCCGCCGTCGTGCCGATGGTGGTGTACCCGTACGGGAAGCGGTTCACGAACTTCCCGCACGCCATCCTGGGCCTCGCCCAGGCGATCGGCCCGATCGGGGCCTGGATCGCGATCACCGGCGCGTGGTCGTGGGACGCGGTCATTCTCGGCCTCGCCGTGGGCGTGTGGATCGGCGGCTTCGACCTGATCTTCGGCTGCCAAGACGTGGCCGCCGACCGCGCGGAGGGCGTCAAGTCCGTCCCGGCCCGCTTCGGCATCCCGGCCGCCCTGTGGGGCGCCCGTGGCGCGCACGCCGTGACCACGGCCCTGCTGGCCTGGTACGCCGTCGCGACGGACGCCGGACCGCTGTTCTGGTTCGGCCTGCTGATCGTCGTGGCGGCCTTCGTCTACGAGCACACCATCGTCACGCCGCACGACCTGTCCCGCCTGAACCGCGCCTTCTTCACGGTGAACGGCTTCATCGGCATGGCCCTCTTCGCCTGCGCCCTGCTCGACCTGGTGGTCCGGGGGCTTTCGCTGTAACTCGATCGTGTGTGCCCTGCCCGATCCGGCGGTTCGCGATCTGCCCCGTTGGCTAGCGTGCGGCCTACCATCGAGTGCATGGACAGGGAGGCCGACGTGACCGTCTCGGAGAGCGAGCGCCTGCACTCACAGCTCAGCCGGTTCGAGGACATGTTCCCCGGTTACCGGATGGAGATTGTCGAGGGCAATATCGTGATGAGTCCGCTGAAGCCGCACCACGCCAGGACCATCCGGTTGCTATGGAACACACTCGAAGCCCAGATGTCCGCGGAGTGGGGTTTCATCAGCGATGTCGCCGTCCCCTTCGACGGCGACAACGAGTTCTGCCCGGACCTCGCGGTGGTCCCCGGGGCGGAGGCGGACCGGAACCTCAGCGCCTACCCGCCCGACTTGGTCGAGCTCGTCATCGAGGTCGTCTCCCCGAGCAGTGTGCGCCATGACTACGAGGTCAAGGACCGGGCCTACGCCCGCCGCGGCATTCCCCACTACCTGATCTTCGACCCGTACAAGGCGCAGTGCACGACCCTGTGGAACCCCGGGCCCGACGGCTACCGGGGCCGCGACGTGATCCCGTACGGGGAGACGGTCACCGTGGAGACCGGCATCGGCAAGATCTCGGTGGACACGGCCGCCCTCCCCGTCGACCCCGGTACCGCCGCCTAGCCGACGCCCTTAGCCGGCCGTCACCGCGCGGGGGCGCGGGCGGGTCAGGAGGGCCACGGCGGCGCCGGCCAGGAGACCGAAGAGGTGGGCTTGCCAGCTGACCATGGAGTCCGTCGGGAGGGCTCCGGCCAGGAACGTCGTGCCCCAGACCGCCGCGATGACGACGGCGACCGCGACGCCGAGCGGGCTGCGCTCCACGAAGCCCCGTACCAGCAGATAGCCGAAGAGGCCGAAGATCAGGCCCGAGGCACCCGCCGTCATGCTGTGCGACGGGGAGATCAGCCAGACCGCGAACCCGTCGGCGACGACGATGGCGGCGGAGACGGCCAGGAAGCGGCGGATCCCGCTGAGCGCGGTGACGAAGCCGAGGACCAGCAGCGGGACGCTGTTGGACGCCACGTGGTCGAAGCCGAAGTGCAGGAACGGCGCCAGGGGGATCCCGGTCAGGCCGTCCGTCTCGCGCGCGGCGATCCCGTACGCGTCCAGGGCGTGGCCCGTGGCGCGGTCGACGGCCTCGATCACCCAGAGCAGCGCCACCCAGCCCAGCATCAGCTTCGCGGCGGCCTTGGCCCGGTCGGTCCGGCTCCACTCGCCCGCGCGTAGTGCGCTTCCGCTTCCGCGTGCGCTTCCGTTTCCGAGTCCGATTCCGCTCATGCCGCCCCCGCCTCCTGCTTCCGCCCGCTGCCGCGCACCGCCGCCGCGTACCGCCACGGCGCGCCCGTGCCCGCGTCCGCTTGCCCGCGTGCGCGCGCCCGCGTGTCCACCCCTTGAACGTGGGGACACCTTAGCCAGTGCCCACCGGCGGTGGCCGGATAGTCTCGGAGGTATGACTGAGGGCAAGCGCACCCCGTGGGTGGTGGGGGTTTCCGGGGCGTCCGGGACGCCGTACGCGGCGGCCGTGATCCGTGGGCTGCTGGCGGCGGGCGAGAGCGTGGACCTGGTGGTGAGCCGGGCATCGCGGCTGACGCTGCTGGACGAGACGGGGATCGCCTTCCGCGACGCGCACTGGCGGGACGACCTGGCCGAGTGGCTGGAGCGCGGGGCGGACGGGAAGCCCGCGACCTTCGCGCGGCCGGAACTGGACGGGGCGGCGAACGGCGGCGTCCGCTACTGGGCCGCCGGCGATCTGGCGGCCGGGCCGAGCAGCGGCTCGTACCCCGTCAAGGGGATGTTGATCGTGCCCGCGTCCACGGCCTGCGTGGCCGGTGTGGCGCTCGGACTGTCGAAGGACCTGCTCCAGCGGGTGGCGAGCGTGACGCTCAAGGAACGGCGCCGGCTGGTGGTCGCGGTACGGGAGACCCCGCTGAGCGGTCAGACGCTGAAGCATCTGGTGGCGCTGGACGAGGCGGGCGCCGTGGTGCTGCCCGCCTCTCCGGCGTTCTACGCGGGTGCGACGCACATCCAGGACCTGGTGGATTTCGTCGCGGGGCGGGTGCTCGACGCGGCAGGGGTGCCGCACGCGCTGTACCGCCGGTGGGAGGGGGAGCTCGGAGGCTCCCGTGCTCCCCGGGGGGCGAGCGGGGACGCCGGGGACGCCGGGGTTTCCGAGGACGCCGGAGGCGCCGGAGGTTCCGGGGGTGTCTAGTCCGTCGGCGAGGGCGTTCAGCCCTTCTTGGCGCGTCCCGGCTTGCGGATCTTGTCGACGCGGTGTGCGGCGGCGGGCTGGTCGGTGCGGGATCGGTTGGCCAGCTCCTGGAGCTGTCGCATGTGCGCGTAGGCCATCTCGATCGTGTACACGGTGAACCACTCCTGAAGATTGTCAGATCGTCGTTGATCTGTTGAAAGATTCACAGGGTGTTGACCCTGTGTGCCTTTGATTCTATACGTAAACTCGTGGGATCGCCGAATAATGGAAGGCTCCAGGCATATGGACAGCGTGGATAGGCAGCTCATCCAGGCACTTCGTGAAAACGGACGTGCCTCGTACGCGGAGCTGGGCCGGCTCGTGGGCCTCTCCGGCCCCAGCGTCACCGACCGGATCAACCGGCTGGAGACCGCCGGAGTCATCACGGGCTACCGCGCGACCGTGGACGCGGCCTCGCTCGGCCTCGGCGTCACGGCGCTGATCGGCATCTCCCTCTCCGACGCCGCGGACCACGAGGACGTGGCCCGGCGCCTGCGCGACCTGTCGGAGATCGAGGACTGCTGGTTCATCGCCGGTGACGACTCCTTCATGCTGAAGGTGCGCGCCAACGACGTGGACGGCCTGGAGAAGATCATCCGAAGGCTCTCGGGCACCAAGGGCGTTTCGCGGACCCGCACCACGATCGTGCTCTCCACCAAGTGGGAGAACCGGGTCGGGGGTCTGCCCGAGGAGGGCTGAGAGTACGGTTGGGGGCGGTTGGGACAGAGGAACAGAGGAGAGGACCGGCATGGACGTTGGGCTCAAGCGTGAGCTGGAGGACAAGGTTCGCTCCGGCGAGCGGCTGACCCGTGAGGACGGCATCGCCCTCTACGCGTCGGACGACCTGGCCTGGCTCGGCGGCCTCGCCCACGAGGTGCGGACGCGCAAGAACGGTGACGTCGTCCACTTCAACGTCAACCGCCACCTCAACATGACGAACGTGTGCACCGCGTCGTGCGCCTACTGCTCGTTCCAGCGCAAGCCGGGCGAGAAGGACGCGTACACGATGCGCATCGAGGAGGCCGTGCGCCTGGCCAAGGCCATGGAGAACGAGAACCTCACCGAGCTGCACATCGTCAACGGCCTGCACCCCAGCCTGCCCTGGCGGTACTACCCGCGCTCGCTCTCCGAGCTGAAGAAGGCGCTGCCGAACGTCTCGCTGAAGGCGTTCACGGCCACCGAGATCCACCACTTCGAAACGATCTCCGGGATGTCGGCCTCCGACATCCTGGACGAGCTGATCGAGGCCGGCCTGGAGTCGCTCACCGGCGGCGGCGCGGAGATCTTCGACTGGGAGGTCCGCCAGCACATCGTGGACCACCGCACCCACTGGGAAGACTGGTCGCGCATCCACCGCCTCGCGCACTCGAAGGGCCTCAAGACCCCCTCGACCATGCTCTACGGGCACATCGAGGAGCCGCGCCACCGCGTGGACCACGTACTGCGGCTGCGCGAGCTCCAGGACGAGACCGGCGGTTTCCAGGTCTTCATCCCGCTGCGCTACCAGCACGACTTCGTGGACATGAAGGACGGCAAGGTGCGCAACAAGCTCCAGGCGCGTACGACGATGGCGACCGGCGCGGAGGCCCTCAAGACCTTCGCGGTCTCCCGTCTGCTCTTCGACAACGTGCCGCACGTCAAGGTCTTCTGGGTCATGCACGGCGTGCAGACCGCCCAGCTCGCGCTGCAGCACGGCGCGGACGACATGGACGGCTCGGTCGTCGAGTACAAGATCACGCACGATGCGGACAACTACGGCACCCCGAACAAGCTGGGTCGCGAGGACCTGCTGGAGCTGATCCGCGACGCGGGCTTCCGCCCGGTCGAGCGCAACACGCGCTACGAGATCATCCGCGAGTACCCCGGCCCGGACGCGGGGCTGCGCGAGACGCCGCAGGCGATGCGCGTCTGACGCCGGCGCGCTCCGGACGAACGAGAAGGCCCCGGCCCCCGCTTGGGTTCTAGGAGTCGTTGC
>NZ_JAGGOW010000140.1 GCF_018614135.1 Streptomyces sp. ISL-66 | reverse complement strand
GCTGATCCTCGACGAGCCGACGGCCGGCCTGGATCCGGACGGCCAGGAGCGGCTGCTGGACGTCCTCGCGGGCCTGCGGGCCTGCGGCACGACGGTGGTGATGGCCACCCACGACGTGGACCTCGCGGTCCGCTGGGCCGACGACGCGGCGGTCCTGACCCCGTCGGGCATCCGCGTCGGCCCGGCCGAGCCGCTCCTGTCGGACCCGGCCCTCCTCGCTTCGGCGGGCCTGCGCACGGCCTGGTC
This sequence comes from Streptomyces sp. ISL-66, assembly GCF_018614135.1. GTDB lineage: Bacteria > Actinomycetota > Actinomycetes > Streptomycetales > Streptomycetaceae > Streptomyces. The sequence continues at coordinate 5,254 of NZ_JAGGOW010000140.1, read as the reverse complement.
CCCTGCGGTGACGGCCCTCCTGCGCGCGCACGGCCTCCTGGCCCCGGACGCCCCGGGCCCCCGCGATCCGCAAGCGCTGGCCGCCTGACGCGGCACTAGTGCGGGGACCGGCGTCCTGCCCGATTCGCCGTGCTCGGCTCCCGCAAATCTAGGATGGCCGCATGTCGCTCCCGCACGCCATCCTCACCGCCCTGCTCGAGAAGCCCTCGTCGGGGCTGGAGCTGACCCGGCGGTTCGACAAGTCGATCGGGTACTTCTGGTCCGCGACGCACCAGCAGATCTACCGCGAGCTCGGCCGGCTGGAGGACGCCGGGCTGATCCGGGCGCTGCCCAGCGAGGCGCCCGTCCGGGGGCAGAAGAAGGAGTACGAGGTGCTGCCCGCCGGGAGCGCGGAGCTGGGCCGGTGGGTCGGGGAGCGCCAGGACCCGAAGCAGGTGCGGGATCCCCTGCTGCTGCGGATCCGGGCGGCCGCGGTGGTCGGGCCGCAGGGGCTGGCCGAGGAGCTGAGGCGCCATCTGGAGCTGCACCGGGCCCAGTTGGCCGAGTACGAGGCCATCGAGGAGAAGGACTTCCCGGCCGGCCGGGACGCGGCGCAGGACCGGCTGCGCAGGGTCGTGCTGCACGCCGGAACCGGGCTGGAGACCTTCTGGCTGCGCTGGCTGGAGGAGGCCCTCGCCACGGTGGAGGGCATGTCCGGCCCGCGGACCTGACGCGCCCCCGGCCCCGGCAGGGGACGGGGGCGCGGGGGGCTTACTTGTTCAGGGAGGCCCAGAACTCGTCGAAGCTCAGCAGGCCGTCGTCGTTCGCGTCCTTGGAGGCGATCACCGCGTCCGCGACGGGGCCGGTGACGAACGGGTCGCCCATCTCCGCCATCGCCGAACGGAACTCGTCGGCCGTCACGAAGCCGTCACCGTTCACGTCGAACTTGCCGAACGTCGTCCGTGCGCTCTCGATGTCCGCCACTGGGTCCACCCCTTCTTGGTGCTTGTTGACCGGCTCAGGGTAGCGGCCTGGGCGCATCTCCCGTACCCCGGGTCCCGTTCGAGCGGCAGATAGAAATTCAATTACTCTTCCGTAAGGCGGAAGCGATGATTCCAGCCAACAATTCAAGCCGCCACTTGTCACGCTCCGGGGCCACCGCATAACGTAGCGACATTGCCGCCACACCAGGAGCGCAGGGCTCCCAGGGACAAGTGGCAACAAGGGCGATCACACAGGTGACGATCCAAGCTGACGCATCATTCGAAGTTCTGCCCTTCACCCGTACCTGCCGCCATATCTGGGAAGACGGCGACCACGTGCTCATCGGAGTGAGTCCTGGAAACAGCTACTTCAGCTCCGAGCGCATCAGCAGTCTTTCCCGATGGGCCACGACCCGCTTCGCGCAGGTCGACTTCGTCTACGCAGACCTCCACGTCGACCGGATGTTCGCCGCTTTCGGCTACACCCGGGAACACGCGGAGAAGCGCGCGACGAAGGAGATAAAGGCGGTCCGGAGGAGGATCCTCAAGGGCGTGGAAGAATCGGGTAGTCCCGGTGCCGAGATCCGCGTGCGAGCACTCTCTGAATTCCAGACGAATCCCGTCTACCAGCTATTGCACCGGCGCGTACTGCATTTCCTGGAGACCGACGACGAATTCCGCAAGGGCTGTGAGGAAATGGCCTTGCACTTCGTCGGCTCCAAGTTGCCGGAAGGTGAATCGATCACCGACGCACAGTTGCAGGTGTGTTTCGATTACATGGCAGCCGAGCTGCCCTTCTTCATCGACACCCCGAGCATTCTCGACGTGCCGTCCTCCGTGGCGGCGTACCACCTCAAGATGCCCATGACGGACGTCCTGTTCGCGCGTGGTGGGGGACTTCGCGCGACCCGTAACCAGGCTTATGCCGTCGTAAGGCCCGAGATGGCTGAAATGACCCACAGCAACCCGAACCAGACGAACTCGAACCAGGCGAACCCGAGCACCCACGTGAACAAGAACAAGAACGTGAACACCGCACCAACCGAAGGGACCGTCGATGAGCGCCGAGCAGCTTGAGGGCACCGAGCAGACCGCGGGGCCCCTCCTCGACTTCCCGCTCTCGCGGCGCGGTGACGTGCTCCCCGAGGAGTGCACCTGGCTGCGCGAGAAGGCGCCGGTCGCGAAGGTGCGCACCCTCACCGGGGACCGGGCCTGGCTGGTGAGCAGCTACGCGCTGGCCAAGCAGGTCCTGGAGGACGAGCGCTTCAGCCTCAAGGACACGGCGAACGCCGGCGTCCCGCGCCAGTACGCGCTGACGATCCCGCCCGAGGTCGTCAACAACATGGGCAACATCAACAGCGCCGGCCTGCGCAACGCGGTGATGAAGGCGCTCAACCCGCGCCAGAAGGGGCTCCAGGACCGGCTGCGCGCCACGGCCGGCGAGCTCATCGACCGGCTCGTCGCCGAGGGCGGTCCGGCTGACCTCCGGGCGGGGTTCGCCGACCCCTTCTCGGCGGCCATGCACGCCCAGGTGCTCGGGGTGCCCTTCGAGGACTGGCGCCGGCTGATGTCGGGGCTGGACGTCGCGTTCATGACCGTGCGCGAGCCGTTCGCCGACTCGGCGCTCAACTGGTACAAGGACGTCGGCTACTTCGTCGACCAGCTGAACCTCCAGCTGGCCCGGCCCGCCGAGGAGCGTACGGGGCTCCTCGGCAGGTTCGCCGAACTGAAGGAGGCCGACCCGGAGTCGGCGCACCTGACCGACGACATGTTCGCCACCGTCGCCGTCTCGCTCTTCGGGGCCGGCGCCGTCTCCACCTCCGCGTTCCTGACCCTCGCGGTCCTGGCGCTGCTGCAGAAGCCCGAGCTCATCGGGTACCTGCGCGAGCACCCGGAGCGCATGGGCAAGGCCGTGGAGGAACTGCTCCGCTGGAACCTGTCCGTCGGCGACGGCCTGCCGCGCATAGCCATGGCGGACGTCCAGGTCGGCGACGTGCTGGTCAAGGAGGGGGAACTCGTCCTCGTCCTGCTGGAAGGGGCCAACTTCGACCCGGAGGCCTTCGAGAACCCCGAGGAGCTGGACCTGGAGCGCGAGAGCCCCAACCCCAACCTCGCCTTCGGCGCCGGCCGGCACTTCTGCCCGGCTTCCGCGCTGGGCCGGGCGCACGCCGAGATCGCGCTGGAGGTGCTGGTCGAGCGGCTGCCCGAGCTGCGCCTCGCGGTGCCGGCGGAGAACCTCGTGTGGCGCACCGGTTTCATCAAGCGCCTCCCCGAGCGGCTCCCCGTCGCCTGGTGACGGTGCCGCGATGACCGCGCCGCGGCGGCGGTGGCGGTAGCGGTGAGCACGTGAGAGTGCCCCGGGAGCTGTGCGAGCTCCCGGGGCACGCCCATGTCCGCGCATCGCGCGGTGTCAGCTCACGGCATCAGCGGAAGATGCCGGTGTGGCCGAGCGAGTAGCGGCCGGGCTGGGGGTACACGGCGAGGCCGTGCGGGCCGCCGCCCACCGGGATCTTGGCGAGCTGCTTTCCGGTGGTGGTGTCGATCGCGTAGACCTCGGAGTTGTAGCGGCCCGATAGCCACAGCACCTTGCCGTCGGCGGACACGCCGCCCATGTCGGGGCTGCCGCCGTCCGGCAGTTCCCACTTCTTCGTCAGCTTGTCCTGGGTGAAGTCGAAGACGGAGATGGACCCCTCACCCCGGTTGGAGATGTACATCTCCTTGGAGTCGCGGCTGACGTACAGGCCGTGGCAGCCCTTTCCGGTGGGCAGCAGCTTGGGGGTATCGAACTTGTCCCCGCCGACCACCCACATGCCGTGCGCCATCATGTCCGCGATGTAGAAGGTCTTCCCGTCCGGGGAGACCTTGACGTCCTGCGGCATCGCGCCCTCGAAGGGCAGTTTCTGCTGGCCGACGACCTCCATCCGCTCGGTGTCGACCTTGAGCAGTTCGCCGGAGAACTCGCAGCTCACGATGAAGTAGCGGCCGTCGGCGGAGAAGTCCGCGTGATTGACCCCGAAACAGGTCACGGGGACGGTCTTCACGCGGTCCATCGTGTGCGGATCGCGGAAGACCAGTTCCTTGTCCATCGAGGCCATGACCACCGCGTACTTGCCGTTGGGCGTGAAGTACAGGTTGTAGGGGTCGTGCACCTCCACCGGCTTTCCGGCCTCGCCGGTGGCCGGATTGATCGGGGTGAGCGTGTGGCCGCGGTTGTTGTTGACCCAGAGGGTCTTCAGGTCCCAGGAGGGGACCACGTGCTGGGGCTGGATGCCGACCGGGATGGTGTCGATGACCTTGTACGTCACCGGGTCGATGACCGACACGGTGTTGGAGGTGGTGTTCGGCACGTAGACGCGGGAGGGGAAGTCCTTGACCACCGGGGAGAGCCTGTTCGGCCGGTCGGCCGCGTAGACGTCCTTCGGGTCCAGGAGCGGCGGCATCCCGGCCAGGCCGGGCGGCACGGCCGGCACGGCCTTGGCGGGCACGGCGGGACCCTTCGTGCCGAGCGCCTCGGCTGGTCCCTTGTCGGCCGATCCGCAGCCGGTCAGGGCGGCGAGGACCAGACCGGCCAGCAGCACGGTGGCCTTCCGGGGAAGGCGGGTGGTCGTCATGGGATCAGCAGCTCCGTGGTGGTCACCGCGCGCAGTTTGCGGCGCGCGAGTTCTTCGAGGAGGGGCGGCATCGCGTCGACCGTGTCCGCGTAGCCGAAGTGCAGGCTCACCACCGATCCGCCTTGGATCGTGCCGATGACGGTGCGGATGACGGCCGCGGCACCGGGCGAGGTGAAGTCGAGGGAGTCCACGTCGTAGGAGAGGACGTGCGGGTAGCCCGCCCGCTGGGCCAGTTCGCGTACGAGCGGGGTGGCGTACTGGGTCTGGGACGGGCGGAACCAGGTGCCGATGGACCCGGTGAGCCGCTTGAGCCGGTCGGCGCAGCCGGTGATCTCGGCGTACGCCTGTCCCTCGGGCAAGGTGTTGATCGCGAGGTGGCGCTGGGTGTGGTTGCCGAGCTCGTGGCCGCCGTCCAGGATCCGGCGGGCCATGTCCGGGTGCGCGTCGAGCCAGGCGCCGATGGCCAGTACGGTGACCCGCGCTCCCGCCCGCTCCGCCTCGGCGAGCACCGCCTTGGCGATGGCGGGATCCCCGTTGCCGTGGAAGGTGAGCGCGACGGCCGGGCGGCCGCGCGGTCCGTGCCCGATCTCGACGGGCTGCCCGGCGAACCGGCGCGGGGCCGGGGCCGCCTTGGCCGGGGCGGCCGGTCTGTCCGGGGCCGCCTTGGCGGAGGCCGCGGAC
>NZ_JAGGOW010000139.1 GCF_018614135.1 Streptomyces sp. ISL-66 | reverse complement strand
CTGGCCAAGATCAGAGGTAGAGCCGGGTGGGTTTCGCACCGACTTCCTCAACGGCTCCAGCCTGCAGGCCGAACCGGCCTCCATCGTGGACTATGTCGCTGGCGCGGGACCAGTGCGCGAGGCCCTGGCCAACAACGACGACCGTCAGCCTGGCGATCCGGTGAAGGGAGCCAAAGCCATCGTCGACGTCACCGAGGTCGCCGAGCCCCCGCTGCGCCTGCAGTTGGGCGCGGACGCGGTCGAGCGCGTCGAGGCGAAGCTGGATCTGGTGCGGCGTGAACTCGACGAATGGAGGCACGTAGCGCTCTCCACCGCCATCTGAGTCCCAGGCGAAGGGGCGCCGTCACCGGGCTTGGGGTCCGGGCGTGCGTGTCACCCGGTCCCCTGCGCGGTCCCCCGCTCCCGCCACACCATGCCGATCCACGACGATACGAAGCTTCGTACACCCCCGCCCCGCCCGCCCCGCAGGCGTCACGCGTCCGGGGCCGCCACGCCGCAGTAGCCCGCGAAGGCCGCCAGGATCTCGTCCTCCGTGATGCGGCCGTCGCCGTCCGCGTCCAGGGCGGTCGCCACCTGCGTCGCCAGTTCCTCCGGAGTGCCGAGCACGCGCAGGACGCGCGCCGCGGCCGCCGGGGTGGCGCCGCCGCCGTCCTGGTTCGCCACGGCGATCACCGCCCGCAGGAACGGGCGCGCGATCTCGGCGAACCGCTGCGGGTTGTCCCGCAGCCGCTTGGCCGCGCCCGTGATGAACTCGTCGCGGGACACGCGCTGGTCGCCGTCCACGTCCGCGATGCCGGCCAAGCCCTGCCAGAAGGCCTCCGCTCCCGCGAAGACGTCCTGACCCCTGTCGGAGCGGGCCGCCACGGTGAATTCGGCCAACACCGCCTTCGCTGCCGCGCTGAAGTCCTCCCGGTCGATATAGCCGTTTCCGTCCTGGTCGAAGGTGGCGAATCGGGCGGCGATCTTGCGCTCGTATTCTGCGCTGTCCATATTCGGCGTTCCGCCTTCACATGTGCGGTGGGGTGCAGTTCAAGACAAGGCAGGAGCGTAAGGCCTACGTGGCCTGCGCGTTAAGCGAAGCGGTCAAGCAGGTGGCCGCATCGAACCAGCGCACGAGAAGCGCGACGGGGCGCGTACGCGCGTGCCCATGCCTCGAGCCCCGCCTTCCCGTTCACCACCATGTCACGCCTCTACCACGGAACACGGGGTTCCGGAGGAAGGTTCGCCCAAACCTGCCGCGGACCGCTGTGTGCCCACTACATTCGAGTGGTCGACACACGGCTGTGGATCCGGGGAAGCCGGCTGGGGGCACGATGGCGAAGGACGTTCCACCGCGCTGGGACCGCCGCATGCAGCAACGCCTGTCGCGCGGCGAGGCCGCCGCGCTGGGCGAGCTGTACGACCGCTTCGCCTCGCTCGTGCACAACCTCGCCCACCGGGTCCTGGGCGACGAGAAGGCCGCCGACCGGATCACCCGCGAGGTCTTCGGCTACATCTGGGAGAACCCGGACGCCTATGACCCCAAACAGGGCTCCATGCGCTCCTGGGTCGCCCGCATCACCCAGGGCCAGGCCGTCGCCCGCCTGCGCCAGGCCGAGCTGGGCCGCGGCTCCCGCGAGGAACTGGAGCAGAAGGTGCGCAGCGCCACCGCGGCCGCGCGCGCGGACTTCATCGTCACCTCCATGCCGGCGCCACTGCGCGCCGCGCTCGAACTCGCGTACTTCAAGCGCCGCGACTACCGGCAGGCCGCCGCCGACCTGCAGATCAGCGAGGACGAGGCCCGGCGCCGGCTGCGGCTGGGCCTGCAACTGCTGGCGACGGCCAATGCCGTCCCGCGAGAGGAAGCCGCCCCGCCCGGATACGGATCTTCCGGACACGGAGCTTCCGGACACGGAGCTTCCGGACACGGACCCGGCGGATACGGACCCGGCGGATACGGAACGCCTTGATGACCAGCCCCTTCGACTCCGACGACCCGTTCGAGCGGCCCCCGCGCGGCGGCGGCCCGGTGCCCCTTCCGGGCCCGCGCGCGGCGGCCGACGACCTCGAACACCCCGGCGGCCCCGAGCACACCGAGTACCCCGAGTCCGCCGACCACCCCGAGCCCGACGACCACCCCGAGTCCGCCGACCACCCCACGCACCCGGATGCGACGGATCCCCCGGAGGTCCCGACCGGGCCATCGGCGCCTCCGGCCCGGTCCGCTCCCCCGCCCGTGCCCTCCGGACCGCCCACCCACGCCGTACTGAAGTCCCTGCTCGGCGCCTGGGCCCTGGCCGCCTGCTCCGCCGAGGAGACCCAGGCCGTCGAGGACCACCTCACCGAGTGCGCGCCCTGCGCCGAGGAGGCCCTGCGGCTGCGCGACGCCGTGGGCCTGCTGCACCCGGAGGACAGCCTCGACCTCAAGCCGCTGCTGCGCTCGCGCGTGCTGGAGGACTGCCTCGGCAAGCGGCCGGCCCGCATCCCGGTTCCGGCGTGGGCGCAGCCGTACGACACCGAGACGGCGCGGCTCGACGCGCTGCTGCGGGACTTCGGGGACTCGGAGTGGCACACCCCGGTCCGGCTGAAGTGGTTCCAGGACGAGCGGCCCCAGGCCCGCCGGACCACGGTGGCCGGGGTCATCGGGCACCTGCTGTCGGTGGACGGCCTCGTCGCGGCGGCGCTCGGACTGGACGACCCGCTGGGCCCCGACGCCCCTCGGAGCGGTCCGGCCGACCGCACCGAGCACTACTGGGAGTCCGCCCCGTACCCGGCCACGCGCCGGGTCCGCGAGCCGTGGCGGGACCAGGGCCACACCCTGGTCCGCACGGTCTCCTTCGCGGGCCAGGGGGCCGCCGAACTCCCGGTCGGCTACGGGCCCTTCACCCTGCCCCTGGGCGACGCCTTCCTCGAGCGGGCCTTCGAGTGCTGGGTGCACGCCGTGGACATCGCGGACGCGGTGGACTACCCGTACGAGCCGCCGTCCGCGCCCCACCTGCACCGCATGATCGACCTGGCCGCCCGGCTGCTGCCGGAGGCACTCGCCGGGCGCCGGCGGGCGGGGCTCGCCGCGCCGCCGCGCGCCCTCGTCGCGGCGGGCGCCCCGGGCCGGACGCTGCACCTGGAGATCGAGGGCGCCGGCGGGGGCGGCTGGAACATCTCCCTGGACTCCCCGGCGGCGAAGCCCTCGGCGGAGCACACGGTGGCCCGGATCGCCCTGGACGGCGTCGAGTTCTGCCAGCTGGCGGCCGGGCACATCTCCCCGCAGGACGCGGCGGTGGGCCAGACCGGCGACCGAGAGGCCATCCGCGACGTACTCTTCGCGGCGGCCTCGCTCAGCCGGCTGTGACCGGTGCCGTGACCGGTGCTGTGACCACCCAGTCCTAGGCGAAGACGACCGTGCGGGTCCCGTTCAGGAGCACGCGGTGCTCGCTGTGCCACTTCACCGCGCGCGCCAGCGCCTGGCACTCCACGTCGCGGCCGATCGCCACCAGCTGGTCGGGGGTGACCTCGTGGCCCACCCGCTCGACCTCCTGCTCGATGATCGGGCCCTCGTCCAGGTCCGCCGTCACGTAGTGCGCGGTCGCACCGATGAGCTTCACACCCCGCGCGTGCGCCTGGTGGTACGGCTTCGCGCCCTTGAAGCTCGGCAGGAACGAGTGGTGGATGTTGATGATCCGGCCGCTCAGCGCCGAGCACAGGGTGTCCGAGAGCACCTGCATGTAGCGGGCGAGCACGACGAGTTCGACGTTCTCGGCGCGGACCAGCTCCAGGACCCGCTCCTCCGCCGCCGCCTTCGTGTCCTTCGTGACGGGAATGTGCACGAACGGGATCCCGTACGAGCCGACCAGCTCTTCGAAGTCGGTGTGGTTCGAGACCACCGCGGCGATCTCGACCGGCAGCGCGCCGATCCGGTGGCGGAACAGCAGGTCGTTGAGGCAGTGGCCGAACTTCGAGACCATCAGCACGATCCGCATGCGCTCGTCGGAGCGGTGGATCTGCCAGTCCATCTTGCAGGAGTCGCCGATCGCGGCGAAGCTCGCGCGCAGCTTCTCGACCGTCACCGGGGCGTCGGCCTCGAAGTGGACCCGCATGAAGAAGAGACCGGTGTCGCGGTCGCCGAACTGCTGGCTGTCCTCGATGTTGCACCCGGTCATGAAGAGATAGCTGGACACCGCGTGCACGATGCCCTGCTTGTCGGGGCAGGAGAGGGTCAGTACGTACTGCTGCGGGGCCGTGGTCTGCGGCTTCGGGTCATCGCTCATGACCGCATAGCCTTTCACATCGCGCCGCTCACACCGCGCGCGTGAGGATCCGCAGAACGTCGAGCGACCGCGGCCGCGCGTCCGGGTCGTCCCCGTCCGCCGTCGACAGCCGTACGTGGGCCTCGCGCGCGGCCCGTACGGCCTCCGGCCAGGCGTGGTGCTCCAGGTATCCGGAGACGGGAGCGTCGGGGCCGATCTGGTGCATGATCCGCAGCACGCGCAGCACGGCGAGGTCGACCAGGGCCGCCTCCTGGGAGTCGCGGAAGATCGTGCCGACGTACTTCTCCGCCGACCAGCTGTCGAGCCAGGTGTCCTCGACGAGCCGGTACACGGCGTCGGTGACGTCCCCGTACCCCTCGGCGCCGGCCAGCCAGGTGTCCTCCTGGAACGCGGGGTCGGAAAGCATGTGCAGCGCCGAGCGCACGTTGCTGCGCCAGCGCCACCACGGCATGTCGTTGAGGGGCATGCCGCCCATGGTGGAGGAGCGGCCGCCGCGGCGGGAAGAGTTCTTCGAACCTTGGGCGAATGTCACGCTTTCGATCGTACGTTCCCGTCGTGCGCGATCTTGCAGCGCCCGGGCGGACCCCGCGCCGCCCCACCCTCCGTGCGGCTCCACCCGTAATTCACCTGGCCGTCACCCCGTGTTGTGCACACCTCGCACTTCAGTTACCCGCGGAGCGGAATGGTGCATGAACATGACCATCCGGCGACGCGCGACCACCCTGACCCGCACCCTCCTGGCCACGGCTACGGGCACGTGTCTTATGGCCGGCTGCGGGGTGCTCCCCGCGGGCTCGGGGGGCTCCGGAGGGTCCGGCTCCACCCTCACCGTCATGACCTTCGCGCCGGAGGACTCCCGAGCGACCAACATGCCCGGGATGCCCGGCATGGCCAAGGCCTACGGGCGCTGGGCCAACGCCAAGGGCGGCGTCAACGGCCACAAGATCCGCGTCCTGACCTGCAACGAGCACAACACGGCCGGCGGCGCCGCCGACTGCGCCCGCAAGGCGATCGCCGAGAAGGCCGTCGCCGTCGTCGGCTCGTACAGCCAGCACGGACGCGCCTTCATGGCCCCGCTGGAGGCCGAGGGCATCCCGTTCATCGGCGGGTACGGAGTGTCCCCCGAGGAGTTCCAGTCGCCGCTGTCCTACCCCGTCAACGGCGGCCAGCCCGTCCTCCTCGCCGGCGCCGGCCACCAACTGGGCCGGGCCTGCTCCAAGGTCGCCCTCGTCCGCCCCGACACCCTCGCGGGCGACTCCCTGCCGCTCCAGCTCAACGCCGGCCTCAGGGCCAACCAGGTCGCCGATACCGGCGACATCCGGGCCGCCGAGGACTCCGCGGACTACACCCCGCAGGCCCGCGAGGCCCTGGCCGGCTCCTCGCCGGCCGCCCCGGCCGCCGGGAGCAAGGGCGCGGCCCCGGCCAAGGACGGCAAGGACGGCAAGGACAAGGGCTGCGTGGCCGCCGTCCTCGGCTCGCGCACCGAGACCTTCTTCGACGCCTTCCGCCGCGCCGACGCCCAGAACCGCAAGCCGCAGATCTCCTCGGTGCTCGGCTCGGTCAGCCAGGCCATGGTGGACCGCACCGGCGGCAAGGACAGCCCCTTCGAGGGCGCGTACGTCACCAGCTGGTACCCGGTCGCCTCCGATCCCCTCTGGGAGCCGATGCGCCGGGCGATCACCGAGCAGGCCTTCGGCGACGACACCGTGGACCCCGACGACAGCGGGGCCCAGACCACGTGGATCGCGTACACGGTGTTCAGCGAGGCGGTGAAGCGGTTCGGGGCCGACGAGCGGATCACGTCCCGCAAGCTCGCGCAGAAGCTCAACCAGGCCGAGCCCGTCAAGACCGGCGGCCTCACCCCTGACCTCAGCTGGCGCTACCAGGACATGCGCGCCGTCGCGGGGTTCCCCCGCATCGTGAACGGCCGGGTCACCTTCCAGATCGTCCAGCAGGGCCGTCTCGTGGCCCAGCCGGGCGAGCAGTCCCTGGACATGACCGAGACCCTGGAATCGGCCCCGCGCACCAGCTAGTGGCGGGGCCGGAGCCATGACCGTGGCCGTGGCCGTGGCCGCCCGACGATCCGCCGGCTACAGCTGGCTCTTGTCCCGCTTGGTGAGGTTGTACTTGCCGGCGATCGTGTTCCACATGCCGGCCGCCGACTCCTTGGCCTTCGTGGCGTCACCGCTCGCCTTGTTGCCGGCGGTGTCGTTGCCGGTGGACTTCGCCTTCCCGTCCTTGCACTTCTCGCCGTCGGCCTTGAGGTCGTCCGCCCAGGACGCGTAGCTGTTGTCGGCCTCGGCGGAGGACTTCCACGCCTTGGTGAGGGCGTCGCTCAGCTTCGCGTGGTCCGGGAGCTGGTCCACCTTGAGCTCCTGGAGCCGGGTCACCAGCTCCTCGCGCTGGCGGGCCGCGTCGCGCAGGTCGATGGCCGCCTGGTCGAGGTTGCGGCAGCCCTTGACGTCGTCGACGGCCTTGATCACCGAGGCGCGGCTGTCGTTGCTGTCCGCGAGCAGCTTGTCCAGCTGGACGGCCTGCGGCTGGGCCGGGTCGAGCGGCGCCTCGCCCCCGGCCTTGGCCGAACCGCCGGCGGTGGGGGTACTGGCCTGCGCGCCGGGGTCGTTGTTCTGGGCCTTCTCGTCGCTGAGCACCGCACCGACGCCGAGTCCGACGACGGCCAGGCCGATGACGACGGCGGCGACGATCGCGGGCGAGATCCTGCGGCCGGCGGGCTCCTCCGGCGGCGCGAACTGCTGCGCCTGTTGGGGGAACTGCTGCTGCGGAAGGCCCTGTTGCTGGAACCCCTGCTGCGGCTGCTGCTGGTACTGCGGCTGTTGAGGCTGCTGGAAGGGCTGCGGCTGCTGGAACTGCTGTGCCTGCTGCGGCTGCTGGAACTGCTGTGCCTGGTGTGGCTGCTGTGCCTGCTGCGGCTGCTGTGGCTGCTGGAACTGCTGCTGCGGGCGCGACGGCTGCTGCGACGGATACTGGCGCGGCGGCTGCCGACGGAGCACCGGCTCCTGAACGGGCGGCAGGTGCTGCGTGTCGCCGCGGAACAGCCCGTCGAACCCGGCGGCCGGGTCCGCGGGGACGGCGGGAACCGGCGGGATGTACTGCGTCGCGGCCTCTCCGTGCGCGGGGGCGGCCGGGACCGGAGCCATGTACTGCGTGGCGGCCTCGGCGTGCGCGGGAGCGGGCGGGACCGGAGCCATGTACTGGGTGGCGGCCTCCTCGTGCGCGGGAGCGTCCGGGACCGGAGCCATGTACTGGGTGGCGGCCTCCTCGTGCGCGGGAGCGGCCGGGACCGGCGGTATGTACTGCGTGACCGCCTCGGGCAGCGGCGGGTAGCCGTAGCCGTGCGGCTCGCCCGGGCCCTCGTAACCCGGGCCCAGGACGTGCCCCTGCGGGTAGCCGTAGGCCGGGCCGCCGGGCGCGGGGTGACCCTCCGCGGGCCCGCCGTCCGCGGGCCGGGCGTCGGAGGGCACGTCGTCGTAGGGCCGGTCGTACGGGTACTCCGGCTGCGCGTCCGGCTGCGCAGGCATGGGAGGGCCCCACGGCGTGCCGGCCCGGGGGCCCCCGCCCTGGCCGCCTTGGCCGTCCTGGCCGCCCTGTCCGCTCTCCGTCACCGGGTCTCCCTCTCCGACCTGTCCGAACCTTCGGAACGTCGACTCACGCTACCCGGTCGCACCCCTTCCCCGTCGGGCATCCCCCTTCCCGCCGCCGGACGGCTCCCCGGTCCCCGCCCGCGTCACCCGTCACGACACCGGTCTCGACACCGGTCTCGACACCGGTCAGACCGGTCCCGGCACCGGCCATGACCCCGGCTGCGACCCCGGCCATGACGCCGGTCAGGACACCGCCTCCAGACGGGCCCCGAACTCCCGTACCGCCGGTTCCTCCCGGTACGGCTCCACCCGGGCCCGGAAGTCCTCCAGGTACCCGGCGCCCCGGTTCGACCTGATCCCCGACAGGACGTCCGCCGCCTGCGCGGCCGTCTGGCAGGCGGCTTCGACCTCACGCTGCTGCACCCGCGCCGCCGCCAGCAGGAGCAGGCCGATCGCCCGGCGGCGCGCCTTGGCCGCCGGAAGGTCCCGCAGGGCCTCCTCGGCCCGCTTCGCCGCCGCGTCCGCCTGGCCCAGGTCCCGGTGGCAGTGGGCCAGTTCGTCGGCCAGGTACGCCCGGTCGAAGTGGCTGATCCACACCGGGTCGTCGCCCGATTCCGGTTCCGCCCGCTCCAGCGCCGTCACCGCCCGCGAGGTCAGCACCGCCGTCGCCCGCGCGTCACCGAGCAGCGCGTGCCCGCGCGCCTCGGCCGCGTAGAACATCGCCTCCACCCGGGGGGTGACCTGCCCGCGCGTGCCCTCCTGCGCCGCTCTGGCCAGTTGCGCGATCTCCCGCGGATTGCCCAGCTCCGCCGCGAGGTGGCTCATGGAGGCCGCCAGCACGTAGCCCCCGTACGCCCGGTCCCCGGCCGCCTGCGCCAGCCGCAGCGCCTGGATGTAGTAGCGCTGGGCGAGCCCCGGCTGGCCCGTGTCCACGGCCATGTAGCCCGCCAGCTCGGTCAGCCGGGCGACCGCCGCGAACAGCGCGCGGCCCACCGGTTCCCGGTAGGAACCGCCGATCAGCCCGGAGACCACCGAGTTGAGGTAGTGCACGACCACCGGCCGCACGTGCCCGCTCCCGAAGCGGTGGTCGAGGTCCTTCAGCGCCTCGGTGGTGGCCTGGACGGCCTCCACGTCGGACATCCCGACCCGCGAGCCGCCGCTGCGCGCGACCTGCGCGTCGGCCCCGGTGATCAGCCAGTCGCGGCTCGGCTCAACGAGCGCCGAGGAGGCCACGCTGGACCCGGAGAGGAAGTCGCGCCGGCCCACGTCGCTGCGCCACAGCTCGCAGACCTGCTCGATCGCGCCGACGACGGTCGGGGAGAACTGCAGGCCGACGCCGGAGGCGAGGTTCTTGCCGTTGGCCATGCCGATCTCGTCGATGGTGACGGTCCGGCCGAGTTTGCGGCCGAGCGCCTCGGCGATGATCCCCGGGGCCCGGCCGCGCGGCTGCTGGCCGCGCAGCCAGCGGGCGACGGACGTCTTGTCGTAGCGAAGGTCGAGACCGTGTTCGGCCCCGCACATGTTGACGCGCCGGGCGAGCCCGGCGTTGGAGCACCCGGCTTCCTGGATGAGCGCCTGTAGCCGTTCGTTCGGCTGGCGGGCGAGGAGAGGCCTGGCTGCCATGAAAACCCCCAAAGGCCGCGGGTGACCGACGGAATGATCACTTCCCGCCTGATGTGCGGGGAATCTTCCCCAATGCGTCCTGTCGCTACCCACCTCCGGCGCCCCGCCCTCCTGCGCGCCCCCCGCGATGCACCGATGCGCCCCGCATGCAGGATCGATGCTCCGGCTCCCGGCTGGTTTGCGCCCGTAACCCCCGGTGACCGCAAGAGTTGTGTTGCACGTGGAAAAGACCATCGGAGTCACGGAGACCGCGCCCGTTCCCCTTCAGCGCAGCGAGCCGCTGCTGGACCATGCCGTGCGGTACGCGGAAGAGCGGCACTGGGATGTCTTCGCCGGTGCCTGGCTGGAGGCCGCCGACGGGCGGGAACGGTGCTC
This sequence comes from Streptomyces sp. ISL-66, assembly GCF_018614135.1. Classification (GTDB taxonomy): domain Bacteria; phylum Actinomycetota; class Actinomycetes; order Streptomycetales; family Streptomycetaceae; genus Streptomyces. The sequence continues at coordinate 6,699 of NZ_JAGGOW010000139.1, read as the reverse complement.
GTGCGGGGCGGCCGACTGCCCGGCCCCGGGCGCGCACCCGGCGGTGAAGGACTGGGCCTCGCTGGCCTCGGGCAGCGCCGTGCAGGTGCGGCGGCTCTGGGGCAAGAACCCGACGGCCTCCATCCTGCTGCCGACCGGCCGGACCTTCGACGCGCTCGACGTGCCGGACGCGGCCGGGTTCCTCGCGCTGGCCCGGCTCCAGCGCATGCAGCGCACCCTCGGGCCGGTGATCGCCACCCCCGCCGGCCGGATGCTGTTCTTCGTCCTTCCGGGCGCCGGGGCGAAGGTGCCGGACCTGCTGCGCAAGCTCGGCTGGCAGCCGCCCCAACTCGACCTGCACGCACGGGGCGAAGGCGAGTACGTGGCGGCCCCGCCGACCCGCATCGGCGGCCGCGGCTCGGTCCAGTGGGCGCAGCCGCCGACGGCCGCGAACCGGTGGCTGCCGGACATGGAGGAGCTGATCGACGCGCTGGCGTACGCGTGCGGTCGCGAGGCGGCGGCGGAGCGGGCCCGGCGCGGCGCGTAAGACGCGGCGCGAGACCCGGAGCGGGACCCGGAACCGTGGATCCGCGGCCGACATTTCCGACGGGAAACTCATGACATAAGTAACTGCTCCGCCCTCTCCCCCTCCTCCTATGGTGAGGAAAGCAGGACACGGGGAACAGAACGAGAGGCAGGCGCATGTCGGACCAAGGCGCCCGGGTGGTCGGTACGGACGGAGTGGGTGGCGGCGCGCGAACCGCGCCGCCGGCCGCGGCCGCCGTGCGGGTGGAAGGTTTGTGGAAGCGGTTCGGCGAGCAAGTGGCCGTCGCCGGGATCGACCTGGAGCTGCCCGCCGGGCAGTTCATCGGTCTGGTCGGACCGAACGGCGCGGGCAAGACGACCACGCTGTCGATGGTGACCGGGCTGCTGCGCCCGGACATGGGGCGCGTGAGCGTCGCCGGACACGACGTCTGGGCGGACCCGGTCGAGGTCAAATCGCGGATCGGCGTACTGCCCGAGGGGCTGCGGCTCTTCGAGCGCCTGTCGGGACGCGAACTGCTCGGCTACATGGGCCGGCTGCGGGGGCTGCCGGGCCGGGAGACGGACAGCCGGGCCACCCAGCTGCTGGAGGTCCTCGATCTGGCCGGTTCGCAGAACAAGCTGATCGTCGACTATTCCACGGGCATGCGGAAGAAGATCGGCCTGGCGGCCGCACTGCTCCACAACCCCGAAGTCCTCTTCCTGGACGAGCCGTTCGAGGGCGTGGACCCGGTGTCCGCGCAGACCATCCGCGGAGTGCTGGAACGTTACACCTCCTCCGGAGCGACGGTCGTCTTCTCCTCCCACGTCATGGAGCTCGTCGAGTCGCTGTGCGACTGGGTGGCCGTCATGGCCGCCGGCCGCATCCGGGCCGCAGGACCGCTGGCCGACGTACGGGGCGACGCGCCCTCGCTGCAGGCCGCGTTCCTCGAACTGGTCGGGGCGCGGGGCCTGGCCACGGGCGAGTCGCTGGACTGGCTCGGCGGCGGCGCGGCCGCGGGCAGGGCCCGGGGCGCCGGCCCGGGCACTGGCACTGGCGCTGGCGCTGACACCGACACCGGCACCGGCACCGGCACCGGCACCGGCACCGGCACCGGCACCGGATCGGGCGTCCGATGAACACGGCCGCCCCGGCATCCGCCTCCGCCCCGGTCTCCCTCACGCCGATCTTCGTCCGCCTCAAGCTGTCGCTCCTGCGCAACGGCCTCAAGGGCTCCTCCAAGCGCAAGGCCGCGTACTTCGGCGCCCTCGCCTTCGCCCTCGCCGCCGCCTTCCTCGTCACGCTCGGCCTCGCGCTGCTGCGCGGCAACGAGCACGCGAACGCGGTGGTCGTCCTGCTGGCGGCGGTCCTCGCCCTCGGCTGGACCTTCATGCCGCTGTTCTTCCCGACCGGGGACGAGACCCTCGACCCGAGCCGGCTCGTCATGCTGCCGCTGCGCCCGCGCCCGCTCGTACGGGCCCTGCTGGTCTCCTCCCTCGTCGGCACGGGACCGCTGTTCACCCTGTGCCTGGCGGTCGGCTCCGCGATCGCCCTCGCCCACGGCGCCGCGGGCACCGTGGCGGCCGTACTGGCCGTGCCGCTCCTGCTGCTCGGCTGCGTGGCACTCGCCCGCGCGGTGGCCACGGCCAATGTCCGGCTGCTGACCAGCCGCAAGGGGCGCGACCTCGCGCTGCTCAGCGGTCTGGTCATCGCGGTGGGCGCCCAGGTGGTGAACTTCGCCGGGCAGCGGCTCTTCCAGACCGGTGGACTGGAGCGGCTGGAGCCGGCCGCGGAGATCGTCCGCTGGCTGCCGCCCGCGTCGGCCATCGGCATGGTGGACTCCGCGAGCGAGGGAGCGTACGGGACGGCGGCGGCCCAACTCGCCGTCACGCTCGCCGCGCTGGCGCTGCTCCTGCGCTCCTGGGAACGCGGCCTCACCAAGCTCATGGTCACCCCGGACGGCTCGACGATCGCGGCCGCCAAGCCGAAGGGGCCGCGGGGCGCGAATGCCGCTGGCGGCGCGCGCTCGTGGTCCCTCCTCCCCGACGACGGCCGTACGGGCGCGGTCGCGCAGCGCACGCTGCGCTACATCGTCCGCGACCCGAAGACCAAGTCGACCTGGGTGTCGGCCCTGGTGGTCGGAGCGATCATCCCGGCCGCCAACGCCCTCCAGGGCACCGGCTCGGTCTACTTGGTCTGCTTCGCCTCGGGCATGCTCGGCGTCCAGATGTACAACCAGTTCGGGCAGGACGGCTCGGCGTTCTGGATGGTCGCGCAGACCCTGTCGAGCACGCGCGACGCGTACCGGGAACTACGCGCCCGCGCCCTCGCCCTCGCCCTGATCACCGTGCCGTACACGGCCCTGGTGACCGCGCTGACGGCCGCCCTGGTCGGCGACTGGCCCGGCTTCGCCGGCGCCCTGGGCCTGGCGCTGGCCCTGCTCGGCTCGATGCTGTGCACGGGAGCCCTGGCCTCGGCCCGCTTCCCGTACTCCATCCCGACGGAGGGCGCCTTCAAGAACGTCGCCCCGGGCCAGGGCGCCCTGGCGTGGATGGGCATCTTCGGCGGCCTGCTCTCCTCGGCGCTGATCTGCGCCCCGCTGATCGCCCTGACGGTCTACCTCCACGTGGCGGACCACCACTCCCTCACCTGGATCCTGCTCCCCCTGGGCACGGCCTGGGGCGCACTGGCCACTTGGGCCGGCCTGCGCCTGGCCGCCCCGACGGTGGCCCGCCGCCTCCCGGAGATCCTCCTGGCCGTCAGCAAGGGCTGACACAGGCGAAGGCGGGTGCGGGGGCGGGGGCGGCTCCCGCCCCGCCCCCGCCGTCCGGCCTCAGGCCGACGCCTTGATTCCCTCCAGGAACGGTTCCACCGCCGCGCGCCAGGCCGCCGGCTGGTCGTAGTGGAGGTAGTGGCCCGCGTCGGGGATCTCCGCGTACTGGCCCGCCGGGAGGACGCGGACCATCTCCTGGGCCTCCGCCCGGCCCAGCTCGCCGTCCAGGCCGCGGACGACCAGCGTCGGGCAGCTCACCTGGGCGAGCTCCTCCCAGTGAGCGTCGTGGACCCACGTCTCGCGCGCGGTCAGCATCTGGCGGCGGGAGAACAGCGGGCGCCATCCGTCCTCGGCCTCGTGCATCACCTCGGCGAAGAACCGGCCGCGCCCGGGATCCGGCCGCTCCACGCGGGGGTCGTCCTCGCCGAACCAGCGGCGGGCCGCGTCCTGCGTCGGGAACGGCAGCGGCCAGCCCCGGAACCAGTCCTCCCACTCCTGCTGCGAGGCCTCCCCGAGCGCCGACGCCCGCATGTCGCAGATGACGAGCGCCGCCACGAGGTCGGGCCGGCGCGCCGCGAGCTGCCAGGCGGTCAGGGCGCCCATGGAGTGGCCGATCAGGGTCACGGGGGCGAGCCCGAGCTGCTCGATGGCGGCTTCGGCATCGGCCACGAAGGCCTCGCGCCCCAAGGGCGTCGTGCTGCCCGGTCCGTGGAGCGGGCGCTCGCTCTGGCCGTGGCCCCGCTGGTCGAGGGCCACGACGCGGCGGCCCTCGGCGAGCCAGCGCGCGGTACCCGCCCAGTGGAACGCGCGGCCCATCAGGCCGTGGAGTAAGAGGGCCGCGGGCTCGCCCGACGGCTCCGCGGCCGCCTCCCGGAACTCCCAGGCAGCCAGGCGCACGCCGTCGGCTCCTGTCACATCGAAGCGCTGTACCACCAACGATGCACCCCCTTCGCTCTCGGCCACAGTATCGAACCCGTATTCGAAAACCGGGTTCTCGTCTTCAACACCGCTCTTTCGAGTGACCTTGCTCAAGGATTGGCCGCCGCTGCCGATGGAGATCCTTTCAACAGGGAGGCGGGCCGCTCGGGGAAGACGGTCCGAAGGGGATGACCTTGAGAGCTCGGGGCTCCAGGTCAGACAGGGGAGGACTGGTCCCGGCGCCGAAAGGCGTCGGGACCATCCATATCCAGCCGCGCCGGTCCACGACGATCGACACCGGCCTGATCCGCTCGCACAGGCGACCCTCCCGAACGTCAGTCCGTCAATCCGCGTGCGACCAGCCGACGTTCAACGGATCAGCACTCCAACGGTCAGCTCTCGACCGCTCAGCGCGCAACCGGTCAGCGCTTCGCCACGAACACGTGGGAGGCGATGTCCGCCTGCAGCTCCGCGGCCTCGCCCCCGCTGCCGACGAGCACGCCGCCCGGCGACTCGGTCACGCTTACCACGGAGCCGGGCTGCACGCCCGCCCGCCGCAGCGTGTACATCAGCTGCGCGTCCGTCTGGATCGGCTCCCCGATCCGGCGGATGACGACCGTCTTGCCCTCGGGGCCCGGATCGAGCTCCGACAGGCTGACCATGCCGTCCTCCAGGAACGGGTCCGCCTCGGCCTTCTCCCCCAGCTCCTCCAGGCCCGGGATCGGGTTGCCGTACGGCGACTCGGTCGGGTGGCGCAGCAGCTCCAGCACCCGCCGCTCCACCGCCTCGCTCATCACGTGCTCCCAACGGCAGGCCTCGGCGTGCACCTGCTCCCACTCCAGGCCGATGACGTCGACGAGCAGACACTCCGCGAGCCGGTGCTTGCGCATCACGCGCGTCGCCAGTCGCCGCCCCTCCTCGGTCAGCTCCAGGTGCCGGTCGCTGGCGACGGCCACCAGGCCGTCGCGCTCCATGCGCGCCACCGTCTGGCTCACCGTCGGGCCGCTCTGGTCGAGCCGCTCGGCGATACGGGCGCGCATGGGGACCACGCCTTCCTCTTCCAGCTCGAGGATGGTGCGGAGATACATCTCCGTGGTATCGATCAGTCCGGACATTCGTGCCCCTCGGATATCGTGCGCTGGCCCTGCACCCAATTCTGACGCATCGCGCCGGGAACCGTCCCGTGCCGGAGGCCAAGGCCCGATCCGGACCCGGTCCGGATCCGGTCCGGATCCGCCGCCGACCCGCCGAGGCGCCGTCCCCACGGCCCTCATTACCCCTCTCACCGGGCCTTTCGTCCCACGGGTTGACGTTCGTATTGACACGCCCTTGGTCCAGACCGCACGGTGAGCGCCGGACACGGACGACAACTTCACCCCACTCCCACCCCGGAAGGCCATCGGCGTATGAGCGAGAGCAAGCTGGCCGGTCAGTTCTTCGACGCCGCGATCGGCCTGCTGGAGCGGGTACGGGACGAGGAGTCCGCGCGCATCGGCGAGGCCGGCGCGGTCATCGCGGACGCCGTCGCCGCCGGGAACAAGCTCTTCGCCTTCGGCGCCGGCCACTCCTCGCTCCCCGCGCAGGACATCGTCTACCGGGCCGGCGGACTCGCCCTGATGAACTTCCTCGCCGTCCCCGGCACCGTGGGCGTCGACGTCATGCCGGCCACCCTCGGCAGCGCCCTGGAGCGCGTCGACGGCCTCGCCGCGGCGGTCCTGGACAGCAGCCCGGCCTCCGACGGCGACGTCCTCGTGATCATCTCCCTCTCCGGGCGCAACGCGCTGCCGGTCGAGATGGCCATGAACGCCCGCGCGATCGGCCTCAAGGTCATCGGCGTGACCTCGGTGGCGTACGCGACCGGGACCAAGTCCCGGCACGTCTCCGGCACCTTCCTCAAGGACCACTGCGACATCGTCCTCGACAGCAAGATCGCGATCGGTGACGCCGAACTGACCCTCGACGGCATCGAAGCGCCCTTCGCGCCCGCCTCCACCGTCGTGACCAGCGCGATCATGCAGGCGGTCATGGCCGCCGCGGCCGGCGAGCTCGCCGCCCGCGGGATCGAGCCGCCGCTGCTGCGCTCGGGCAACGTCGACGGCGGCCACGAGTGGAACGGCCGCGTCATGCAGGAGTACGGCGACCGGATCTTCTTCCGCCACTAGCCAGGCCGCCGGGAGGCCCGGTCGGCCCGCCGGGTCTGCCGGGTCCGCCGGGTCCGCCGGGTCCGCCGGATGCGGTCACCACCGGCCGCTGGTAGTGCTGCGGCCGGGCCCGCACCCCGCTCCCCCTCACCTCCCGAGCAAGTCCAGATCCGCCGCGACCCGGGCCGCGACCTCCTCGGCGTACGCCGCGTCCGCGCGCTCGAAGGCGGCCCGCGAAGGCCCGCGCAGGAACGTCAGCGTCCCCAGGCTCCGCCCACGGCTGCGCAGCACGGTGCACAGCGCGTGCGCGGCGCCCTCGGGCCAGCGCCGGTCCGCCGCCCACCGCCCTGCGGCCTCCCCGGGCG
>NZ_JAGGOW010000013.1 GCF_018614135.1 Streptomyces sp. ISL-66 | reverse complement strand
GGGCACGCCGTCGACGCCCGCCGCCGCGTCCCCGTACACGCCGACCGGGGTGGCCGCCGCGCCGACGCAGGCCGCTCCGGCGCAGCCCGCTCCGGGAACGGTTCCGCCCGGCTACCGGACGCCGCCGCCGTACGCGCGGCCCTCGCACGCGCAGCCTCCGCACGGACAGCCGCCGTACCAGCAGCCTTCGCCGGTGCAGCCCTCGTACCAGCAGCCCCAGTACACGCAGCCCACGTACACCCCGGGCTACAGCACGCCGCCGCCCTTCCACACCCAGGGATTCGCGCCGCCGCCGCAGCCCCGCCGCAAGCGGACGGGGCTGATCGTCGTCGGGTCCGTCGTGGCCGCCGTCATCGGGCTCGCGGTGATCGGGTCCCTGCTGCCGGACGACAAGGGCAAGACCGGCGGCTCCAAGGGGTCCGGCGGCGGTACGGCGGGCAGCAGTGCTTCGGCGGGCGCCAGCCAGAAGCCGGCCGATCCGCAGCCGGTCTCGTACGAGGGCATCGACGTGCCGCAGAACCACGAGCTGAAGCTGGCCGACAACCCGCCGCGCCCGGCCGAGGAGCCGACCGGCGCGGGCGTGTCGTACGGACACGCGGACCTCTACTACTACCGGGACACCCTGTTCGGGGACGAGAGGCTCGGCACCGCGAACGGCAAGCTGGTCCTGCTGAAGAACTCGGAGAAGGGGTCGCTGGAGACCTGCCGCGCGGTGACCCGCTTCACCGAGAAGATGGACCTCGACCAGCTCACGGACGGATCGCAGATCTGCGTGCTGAGCAACGCCGGCCACATCGCGGTGGCGACCTACCGCGGCAAGTCCGGTGACAAGGAGTCGAGCACGTACATCAAGGTCGACCTCACGATCTGGCGCAATGCCGAGGACGCGAAGAAGAAGTAGCGCCGTGACCGGAAACGGTCACGAAGGGGCGCCCCCCTGGCGGTGGGGCGCCCCGGTTCACGTGACGGCCGCTACGCGCAGTACTGCGCTTCCTTGCCGATCGAGCGGTACATGCAGTCCGCGTTCTCCAGCAGTTGCAGCACCGCGTCCTTGTTCCGCGCCGTCTCGCGGTCGATGACCTCGTCCGGCGGGTAGAAGCCGCTGCTGCCCGAGTCCGTCGGGTACATCTCGAAGGTGTAGGCGAAGATCTTCTGGTCGCCCCACAGCCAGTCGTCGATCGTCCCGTCCGTGATGTACAGGTCGCTCGACTGCTCCGGCGTGTAGCCGTTGCTGGCCGCCATGCTGGTGCCGATCTTCTTGTACACGGCCAGGTCGTCCGCGGTCAGTCCGGGCGCCGTGTCGTTGTACGTCCACCCGAAGGGCCACAGCACCAGTTCGCTGTACGTGTGGAAGTCGATGGCGGCCTTGATCTGCTGCTTGCCGCCGACCACGCGGCCGCGGACGAAGTCCGCGACCACCTTCACCTCGGGCGCCGACTCGCCGGCCGCGCCGCGGTACGTCTCCGAGCTCTTGCTGCTGCTGGAGCCGCCGCAGCAGCCCCACTTGTAGTTCCAGTTGCGGTTCTCGTCCGTGCCGACGTAGGAGGAGCCGGTGTTCGGCTGCCGGTTCTTGCGCCAGGAGCGGTACGAGCCGGTCGCGATGTCGTACTCGCCGCCGTCCGGATTGAGATCCGGGATGATCCAGAGCTCCCGGCCGTTGACCATGTTGGTGATGCGCGGGTCCGTCCCGTACTTCGAGCCCCACTCCTTGAGCAGGTAGAGGGCCATCTCGACGGTCAGGTGCTCGCGGGCGTGCTGGTGGTGGGTGAAGAGCACCTCGGGCTCGGCCTCGTCGGTCGCGACGTTGTCGCTGATCTTGATGGCGACGATGTCCCTGCCCTGGTACGACTTCCCGATGACCTGCTTGCTCATGATCGATGGGTACTGGGCGACGCGCTGGTTGATCTCCGCGATCGCCTCGCTGTAGTTGTGGTAATTCGAGTCCTTCGACGGGAAGTCGTTCACCCCGGCGATGACCCCGCGTCCGTCGGACCGGTCCGGCGGGCCGGGCAGGGCGGTCAGCTTGTAGCCGAGCGCGCGCAGGCTGCCGGCCTGCATGGTGTCGGCGCTGACGACCACCGACCGGGCGTCCACCTCGTCGATCGAGGCGCCGGTGCGGAGCAGGGCGGTGCGCTCGGCCGCCGTGGCCGGGCCCTGGATCTCGTACTGGACGATCGCCTCGTCCTGGGTGGCGGTGGACGGGCTGGGCGGTGGTGATGCCGTCGCGCTCATGCCGTAGGCGGGTGCGCCGAGCGCGAGAGCGAGGAGGGCCGCCGTGACGGCGGCCCTCCGGCGGTGTTGGAGCCGCATGCGTTCTCCTGGGTGGGAGTGTGGGGGTAGCCGTGCGGATGCGCACAGCGTGCTCTCGTGGCATGTCCGGGTCAAGAATCGCGATCCAGCCAATCGGCCGCCGGGATCCCGTCCGGTATCCGCCCCCACACACCTACCGGCTACGGCAGGGCGTGGACCTTCGGACCCACCGCGTTGGACCAAGCGCTACCCGCCTTGGCGTCCCAGTTCGTCGACCAGGTCATCGCGCCGCGCAGCGAGGGGTACGTCTTCGAGGGCTTGAAGTTCCCGCAGCTCGTGCCCTTGGTCAGGCAGTCCAGCGCGTTGTTCACGATGGTCGGCGAGACGTAGCCGCTGCCCGCGCCGCTCGGGGAGGCCGGGACTCCGATGCCCACCTGCGAGGGGTCGAGCCCGCCCTCCAACTGGATGCAGGCCAGTGCGGTGAGGAAGTCCACCGAGCCCTGGGAGTAGACGTTGCCGTCGCAGCCGTTCATCGAGCCGCTGTTGTAGTACTGCATGTTGACGACGGTCAGGATGTCCTTCACGGCGAGGGCCGTCTTGAAGTAGCCGCCCTGGGTCGACTGCATGTCGATGGTCTGCGGGGCCATGGTGAGGACGAAGGAGGAGCCCGCCTTGGACGCGAGCGAGCGCAGCGCCTGCGTCATGTAGGTCGGGTTGAGGCCGTTCTCCAGGTCGATGTCGATGCCGCTGAAGCCGTAGTCCTGCATCAGCGCGTACGCGGAGTTCGCGAGGTTGTTCGCGGACGCCGAGTCGTTGACCGAGATGGTGCCCTTCTCGCCGCCGATGGAGAGGATGACGGACTTGCCGGCCGCCTTCTTCGCCGCGATGTCGGCCTTGAACTGGGCGACGGTGTAGCCGCCGAGGCCGGCCGAGTCGAGGGTGAAGGAGATGGCGCCGGGCGTGGTCGTGGCGTCGGCGAAGGAGACGGCGATGATGTCGTACTGCGCGGAGACGTCGGAGATCTTCTGGACGGTCGCGCCGTTGTTGAAGTTCTGCCAGTAGCCGGTCAGCGCGTGCTTGGGCACCGCCGGATTCGGGTTGCCGCCGCCGCTCGTGGTCGTCCCGGTGACGGACGCGCCCTTCGCGCCCTCGCCCGCCGCGTTGTACGCGCTCACCTGGAAGGCGTACGAGGTGGCGGCGGCGAGCCCGGTGATCTGGGCGGAGGCGCCCGTCACCGTCCTGACGCGGACGCCGTCCTGGTAGACGTGGTAGCCGGCGGCCCCGCTGACCGCGTTCCACGAAAGGGTGAGACCGCTCGCGCTCTGGCCGGAAACGGCGGTGCCGGACGGGGCGCCCGGAACGGTCGGCGCCGGGTCGGTGCCGCCGCCTCCGTCGGGGCCGAAGACGCTGAACTCGTCGACGACGAAGCCCGGCTGGCCGTACCAGCCGTGGGTGTAGACGGTGACCTGGGTGGTGCTCGGGCCGGTGGTGAAGGTGGTGGACAGCTTCTGGAAGCCGCCGCCGGTGCCGGGCGTCCAGGTGGAGACGTCCTGGGTACCGGTCCCGGTCGCGCCGAGGTACACGTACGAGCCGTTGACCTGCTCGCTGAGCGTGTACGTCGAATTCGGCTTGACCGTGACGGTCTGGCTGCACTTGGCGTTGTCCTGGCCCGCCGGGGTGGCCTTCAGGGCGGCGGTCCCCGCGTAGACGGGGGAGGAGACCATGACGCCGCTGCCGGAGGTGCACGTCCAGTTGGCGAGGCCGGACTCGAAGCCCGCGTTGCGGACGACGTTGACGTCGGCGGCCTGGGCGGTGCCGGTGGCGAGGGCGGTGAGGCCGCCGGCGGCCAGGGTGACGGCCAGCGGGACGGCGAGGGAGCGGATGCGGTTCACGTGGGCTCCGGGTGGGGGGAGAGGGGATGTGAGGGACGCGTCGGGGGCAAGTGGGGTGCCCTGCGGCCAAGTTGGTCTAGTCCAATCAACCTGTCAAGGGCGTTTGCAATATGGCTTGAACCGATCGGCTTGCCGCTCGGCTCGCGATCCCTGTTGTCCGGGTTTCCCGCCACCTGTGACATGTGCTCGTGGCACGGGAATGGGCAAGGCCCTGCCCTGCCAGGGAGGACGCGGATATGGTGCTGGGGCAAGGGGGCGGAGGGCTGATCATTTGCGGTCGCGCAGCCGGTGCGCGGGCCGTGTGCGGGCGTGCGGCTCCGGCTCCGGGGCGGGATCCGGGGCGGTTTCGGGGCGGGGTGAACGTCCGCCGGGTACGGGGTGAACGGGGGGATGCGCGTGCCGACCGCCATTGCTGTCACCAGCGCCGATCTGGTGCTGCCGGCCCCGGACCGGCACACTCCGCCGGCCGCCGTGCTGCCGCCGCCCGGCCAGCTCGACCTGGAGGGCGCGCTCGCCCACACGGCCGCCCTGCTGGAGCTCCACGGCCACCTCGTCGTCCTCGTACCGCCCTGGCTCCCGGCCGCGGCGGCCCGTCGGCTGCACACCGTACGGGCCATCCTGGAGACCGACCGGATCGCCCTCCTCGACATCGATCTCCCGCCGCTGGCCACCGCCCTGCTGGTGCGTCAGCTGCGCCAGCTCAGCGTCTGCGACTTCAGCCCCGGGGTCCTCGCCTCCGCCGCGCGGCTGCTCTCCCACTACATCTACGCGGGCGCGCTGCTCGGCTCGGTGGCCAAGCTGGACCGGGTGCCGGTCGGGCTGAAGTCGCACGCCAAGTCCTGGGCGCCGAACGCGCAGTTCGCGGTGCTGGCGAACCCGGTGCCGCACCTGGTCAAGCTCGGGCCGGGGTCGGGGACGGGATCGGGGACGGGATCGGGGTCCGGATCGCGCGGCTCGCGCGGCGGGGGCGCGCACGGCGGCGGGGCGCGCGGTGGCGGGGCGCCTGGCGGCGCGGCGCCCGGCGGCGCCGGGTCGCTGCCCGCGGGCCCGGAGTTCGCCACGCACCTCACCTTCGCCCGCGGCCAGCTCGCCTCCGACTGGGTGGTCTGCGAACTGGCCCCCGCCTGGCAGGTGCAGGGCGTCATGGAGAACCCCCTTCCGGCCGATTCGGCCGCCTGGTGGGCCACGCCGAAGCTGGTCGAGTTCGCCGCGGGCATCCCGGACCTGTCGGTCCTCTACCAGCTCGTCGCCTCGGTCCGCCGCGAGGAGTGCCGCTGGTGCGGCTTCGAACTCATCGGGGACCGCTGCGCGTTCTGCGCGGCGCCGCTCGTCGCACCGGCACCGACGCCGACGCCGGCGCCATCCCCGGGATCCGCGGGTTCCGGCTCGATTCCCCGCTCCAGGTCCAGACTCCGATGATGACCGGCTCGAACGAACGAAGAACGGCGAGGTAGTACGGCCATGAACTCACGCCAGCGGCGCGGCGTCATCCTGCTGCTCCTGTCGGTCCTGTGCGCCCTCGCCGCATTCGGCGGTGTCCTCGTGGTGATCGGCGACGTCAACTCCAAGGTCGGGATGGAGGTGGTCGCGTACCGGGTGAAGGGTGACATAGCCCCGTACAGCCCGCTGGCCGCCGGCCAGTTCGAGGAGGTCACGGTCCCCAAGCGCTGGCTGTCCGACACCGCCGTCACCGATCTCGGCCAGCTCAAGGACAAGATCGCGCTCACCGGCCTGAAGAAGGGCTCGCTGCTCCAGAGCGACATGTTCGTCGACCGGCCGAAACTCCAGCCCGGTGAGCAGGAGATCGCCATCATGATCGACGCGTCGACCGGGGTGGCGGGCAAGATCACCCCCGGTGCCAAGGTCAACATCCTGGGCACGTTCAAGGGCAAGAAACCGACCGACTCCGACGTGTCCGTGGTCATGGTGGCCAACGCGCGTGTCATCAACGTCGGCAGGCTCACCGCCCTGGACAAGGACAGCGACAAGAAGGGTCCCGCCGAGGCGGTCCCGATCACCTTCGCCCTCAGCACCAAGGACACCCAGCGCGTCGCGTACGCGGAGTCCTTCGCGGAGCACGTGCGCCTGGCCTTGGTGGCCCCCGGCACCGACTCGGCTCCCAACCCGAGCGACCACTTCTACACCCTCGAAGGGGACAGGTGAGGCGCCGATGACCACCCGGATCCTCCCCGCGGTAGGCGACCCGGAAGCCGCCCGCGTCATCGCCACCCTCCTCAGCCAGCTCCCGGGCGCCGAACCGGCCGCCCCCGTCCCCGACTCCACCTTCCTCCTCGACATGCTGGGCCGCCTCGCCACCGAGTCGATCGACGAACTGCCCGAAGTGGTGCTCGTACACGAGCGGATCGGCCCGCTCCCCGCCCTGGAGCTCATCCGCGAGGTCGCCCTGCGCTTCCCCGCGGTCGGCGTCGTGCTGCTCACCTCGGACGCCGGCCCCGCGCTCTTCTCCGCCGCCATGGACTCCGGCGCGCGCGGCCTGATCGGCCTGCCCCTCACCTACGAGGAACTCGCCGCCCGCGTCCAGGCCGCCGCCCAGTGGTCCGTGGGCGTACGCCGTCACCTGGGCCGGGGCCCTGACGTCGCCGCCGGTCCGGGCGGTCGGGTCGTCACGGTCACCGGGGCCAAGGGCGGGGTCGGCGCCACCTTCACGGCCGTGCAGTTCGCCCTGGCCGCCACGGCCGCCGGCCGGCGCACGGCCCTGGTCGACCTGGACCTCCAGGCCGGCGACGTCGGCTCGTACCTCGACGTGCAGTTCCGGCGCTCCATCGCCGACCTCGCCGGGATCCAGGACATCTCCCCGCGCGTCCTGCAGGACGCGGTCTACGACGACCGCACGGGCCTGGCACTGCTCCTCGCCCCGGCCGACGGCGAACGCGGCGAAGAGGTCGACGACCGGGCCGCCCGGCACATCCTCGGCGCGCTGCGCGCCCGCTACGAGCTCGTCGTCATCGACTGCGGGACCCAGGTCACCGCCGCCAACGCGGCCGCCGTGGAGACGGCGGACGTGGCGGTGCTGGTCACCACCCCGGACGTGGTCGCCGTGCGGGCGGCGAAGCGGATGGTCCGGATGTGGGAGCGGCTCCAGGTCAGGAAGGCCGAGGACACCTCGATCGTCGTCAACCGCTGGACCAAGCACACCGAGATCCAGCCCTCCCTGATCGAGAAGATCACGAAGACCCGGTCCGTACGGACCCCCGTGCCGGCCGCCTTCAAGGAACTCCAGGCGGTCGTGGACGCGGGACGGGTCCAGGACCTGGACAACCGGTCGACGGTGAAGCAGGCGCTGTGGGCCGTCGCCGGGGAACTGGGCCTGCTGGCCCCCCAGGACGCCGAACCCGCCGCCCCCGCCGGGCAGCCGGGCGCCGCACTGGCCGTACGGGCCTCCGGGCCGGTGGCCCGGCTCCGCGGCGGCGACCGGGGCTCGCTCGGACCGTGGCTGCGGCGCGGCCGGGAGGGCTGAGCGGTGCCCGCGCGCAGACCCGTAGGGGGCCGGGGCCTTCGGCGTCACGGCCGGGACCGGGCGATCGGCCGGGCCACGGGCCGGGACCCGGGCCGGGACCGCGGCCAGGTGGCGATCGAGTTCGTCGGCACGGTGCCGCTGATCCTGCTGCTCGTGGCGGCGGTGTGGGAGTGCGTGCTGATCGGCTACGCCTTCTCCCTCGCCGGGAACGCGGCGGACGAGGCGGCGCGGGCGGGCGCGGTCACGGGGGCCGCCGAATGCCGGACGGCGGCGGGCAAATACGTCGGGAGCGCCTGGGGCATGTCCGTGGAGTGCGCGGGGTCGGGGGACGTGTACACGGCCAAGGTCACCCTGCGGATCCCCGTCCTGTACCCCGGGCTCGGCTTCGGCTCGATCGAGGGCAAGGGCGGAGCGGCGATGGAGAGGGAGCGGCCGTGAGCCGGATCCGGACGGGGCGCTGTGATCGGGAGCGCGGACAGGTGGCCATCGAGTACATCGGCTTCGTGCCCATCCTGCTGTTCGTCGCGCTCTGCGGCATCCAGCTGGGCTGGATCGCGTACGCGGAACAGCAGGCGGGCACGGCCGCCCGTACCGCCGCGCGCGTGGAAGCCCGTAATGGCAGCGGCGGAGAGGCGGCCGGACGGGCGGCCATCAGCGGCGGCCTCGCCGGGACCGCCACCTTCGACTGGTCCCGTTCGACGGACGCCATCAAGGTCACCGTCACCCTCACCGCCAACCCCATCGTCCCCGGACTCGGAGCGCACAGCGCGACGAGCACGGTGACCATGCCCAACGACGACCCGAAGGGACCCTGACAGTGAGCCTGCGTTCCCGGGTCAACACCCCCGACGACCGCCACAGCCCGCGTGAGGACGGCCGGCTGGTCTCCTCCTACCGAGCCAAGCTGCTGGAGGAGATCGACCTCGCGGAGATGTCCGCGCTGGCGCCCGCCGAGCGCAGGGCGCGGCTGGAGCGCGTGCTGGGCCACATCATCAGCCGCGAGGGCCCGGTCCTTTCCACGGAGGCCCGCGCCCAGCTCATCCGCCGCGTCGTGGACGAGGCGCTCGGCCTCGGCGTGCTCGAACCGCTCCTCGAAGACCCCACGATCTCCGAGATCATGGTCAACGGACCCGACCAGATCTTCGTGGAACGGGCCGGCCGAGTGGAGCAGCTCCCGCTCCGCTTCGCCTCGCACGAGCAGCTCATGCAGACCATCGAGCGCATCGTCTCGACCGTCAACCGACGGGTGGACGAGGCCAATCCGATGGTCGACGCCCGCCTGCCCAGCGGTGAGCGCGTCAACGTCATCATTCCGCCGTTGTCCCTGACCGGCGCGACCCTCACGATCCGCCGCTTCCCCCGGGCCTTCACCCTGCACGAGATGATCGCCCTCGGGTCCCTGGACGAGCAGATGCTCCTGCTCCTCTCCGGGCTGGTGGCGGCCAAGATGAACGTGATCGTCTCCGGCGCCACGGGCACCGGCAAGACCACCCTCCTGAACGCCCTCTCCGGTCTGATCCCGGAGGGCGAGCGCATCATCACCATCGAGGACTCGGCCGAACTCCAGCTCCAGCAGGCCCACGTCATCCGCCTCGAATCCCGCCCGGCGAACGTGGAGGGCAAGGGCCAGATCACCATTCGCGACCTCGTACGCAACTCCCTGCGCATGAGGCCCGACCGCATCATCGTCGGCGAGGTCCGCGGCGGCGAGACGCTCGACATGCTCCAGGCCATGTCCACCGGCCACGACGGATCCCTGGCCACCGTCCACGCCAACAGCTCGGCGGACGCCCTGACCCGCCTCCAGACGCTCGCCTCCATGTCGGAGGTGGAGATCCCCTTCGAGGCGCTCCAGGACCAGATCAACAGTGCCGTGAACGTCATCGTCCAGCTCACCCGCTTCGGTGACGGCTCACGCCGCATCACGGAGATCTCCATCCTCGAATCCCACGGCCGCGAACCGTTCCGGACCACCACCATCTGCCGCTTCGTCCCGCAGCCCATGGGCGCGGACAGCCGCGTCCAGGGCTACTTCGCGTACTACCCCCTCCCGCGCCGCATCGCGGACCGCCTCTACATGCACAGCCAGCCGATCCCCCAGGCCTTCGGCGTGGCGCCGGCGGACGACGAACTCACCACGCGCACGATCAGCGGGACAGCCCTGTGAACCCATACGTCGCCCTCACCCTCGTCGCCACCCTGCTGGCCTGCGTCTTCGTGGTCTGGGGCGTCCACGCCTACGCCAAGGGCCGCGCGCAGCGGGCCGCCCTGATCGACCGCCTCTCGGCGAGCGGAGCCCCCGATCCGAGCGGCCGCGTACGCCGCTTCCGCTCCCTGGACCGCCGCCTGCGGCGCACGGCGTTCGGCCGCCGCCTCGAACTCAAGCTCGCGACCACCGGTCTGGACACCACCCCCGGCGAGTTCTTCGTCTCCATGCTCGCCTCGGTCGCGGCCGTCTGGCTGACAGCGGCCTCCCTCCTGGCCCCGTTCTTCGGCCCCATCACCGCCGCCATCGGCCTGTGGGCGGCCAACGCCTTCCTCAACTGGCAGCGCACGCGCCGCACCGAACGCTTCATCAACCAACTCCCCGAGCTCGCCCGCATCCTGGCCAACGCCACGCAGGCCGGCCTGGCCCTGCGCACGGCCATCGGCATCGCGGCGGAGGAACTCGAAGCCCCGGCCGGTGAGGAACTCACCCGCGTCGCCGACCGCCTCGCCATCGGCCACTCCATCGAGGAATCCCTGAGCGAGCTGACGCAGCGCCTCCCGTCGCGCGAACTGGTCGTCCTGGTCTCGACCCTCGTCCTGTCGGCCCGCGCGGGCGGCGCGATCGTGGGCAGCCTGCGCAACCTGACGGTGACGCTGGAACAGCGGAAGGAGACGAGGCGGGAGATCCGGACGCAGCTGTCACAGGTGACGGTGACGGCGTACCTGGTGCCCTCGATCGGCTTCGGCTCGCTGCTCCTGGTCAACGCGATGATGCCGGGCGCGCTGGACCGGATGACGGGTGCCTGGATCGGTCAGGTGGCGGTGCTGGTGTCGCTCGGCCTCTTCGCACTGGGTTTCATCCTCATCCGCCGTATGTCGAAGATCGACGTGTGAGGAGGCTGCCGTGATCGCTCTGCTCCTGGCCGTCCTGATGGGCGTCTGCGTGTTCGGGATCTTCCACGGAGTCCGGCTCTACCGCGCGGACGCCAAACTCCCCACCGACCTGGCCCTGGCCCTGGAGGTCGGTGCCACCCGCACGACGGCCGTCGGCTCGGCCGTCGACCGGCTCGGCATCCGCTACGCGCCGCTGGTCCTGCGGCTGATGGGACCCACCCGGGTGGCGAACAAACGCCGCCAGATCGACTCGGCGGGCAACCCGGCGGGCCTCACGATCGACCGGTACGCGGCACGCCGGGCCGTGTACGGATTCCTCGGCGCCCTCGGCGCCTTCGCCATGCTCCTCAACGGCCGGCTGATCCTCGCCCTCCTGATGGTCGCCTTCGGACTGTTCTGGATCGAGGTCGGCCTGTGGTCGGCGGTCCGCATACGCCGGGACCACATCGAGCGGACCCTGCCCGACTTCCTGGACGTCCTCGCGGTGGTCGTCAGCGCGGGCCTCGGCTTCCGCCAGGCCCTGGGCCGGGTGGCCGACAAGTACGAGGGCCCGTGGGCCGACGAGATCCGCATCACGCTGCAACAGATGGACATGGGCGTCAGCCGCCGCCAGGCCTTCGACGAACTGCGGCGCCGCAACGACTCCGAGCAGGTGGCACAGTTCGTCACCGCCCTCCAGCAGGGTGAGGAACTGGGCTCCCCGATCGTGGAGACCCTGATCGCCATCGCCGAGGACATGCGGCGTACGGATGCCCAGAGCGCCCGCCGCCGGGCGGCACGAGCCGTCCCGAAGGCCACGTTCGCCGTCACGACGTTCATGCTGCCGGGGACGCTGATCCTGCTGGTGTGCGGATTCGTCTACGGGGCGAACGTCGACTTCGGCGCATTGTTCGGGGACGGGTGAGCGCCATGGCGGTACTGGACGTCCCGCTGCCGGCGCATCGCGCACCGGCACCTTCCCCGCCCCTCCACGTGAACGCCCTCCAGACCCTGTGCCGCCACGTCTTCGCGTTCCGGATGGTGCTGATCGGCCTGGGAGCCCCGTGGGCGCTGGCGCGGACCGCGCGCGGGGGACCCACGTACCTCGTGGGCGGCGCGATCCTGCTCACCTTCCTGCTGTCCTACGTCCTGTTCCGCGACTGGGAGCGCTTCGGCCCGCTGCTCCTGCGGCACCGCCGGCTCCTGGCCCTCGACATGGGACTCAGCGTCCTACTCCTGGTCACGGCGCCCCCCGGGTCCCCGCTCGGCCTCGTTTCCGTCTGCACCCCCCTGCTGGCCGGACTGGTCCACGGGTGGCGCGGTTCGGCGGTCTACGCGGCCGTGCAGGCGATCGCGGTCGCGGTTCTGGCGGACACCCTGGTCCTGCCCGTGCTGTGCCTGCTCGCCGGCGGCGCGGGGTCGTGCTTGCGCGATCTCCTCCTCCGCTTCGGTGAGGCGAGCCGAGCCCTGGCGGAGACCCGCTCCCGCCTCGCGGTCGCGGAAGCGGTCCGGGCCGAACGGAACCGTCTGGCCCGGGAGATGCACGACTCGGTAGCGAAGACCCTGCACGGCCTGGCCCTGACGGCGGATGCCCTGGCCCGGACGACGGATCCGACGGATATCCGCCGTCAGGCGGAACTGCTGTCCGTCGCGGCCCGCCACGCGGCGGCGGAGTCCCGTTGCCTGCTGACGGATCTGAGGCAGGCCCCGGACGCGCCGGGCGTCTCGCTGCTCTCCGAACTCCGCGACCTCACCACAGGTGCGGAGCTCCGTACAGTGGTTGGGCTGCCGGTGGTACCGGCCACGGTGGCCCGCCATCTCCTGGCCGTGACCTCGGAGGCACTGGAGAACGCCCGCCGGCATGCCCGGGCCTCACGCGTCACGGTCACCCTGACGGCAGACACGACCGACCTCACTCTGACCATCGAGGACGACGGCTGCGGTCTGCCGGACGGAGCCGATCTTCCCGCGCTCTCACGCCAAGGACACTTCGGCCTGCTGGGCATGGCGGAACGCGCCGCCGAGATCGGTGCCCGTCTGATCGTCGGGCCGGGCCCGAAGGGCTCGGGA
The DNA here is from genome assembly GCF_018614135.1 of Streptomyces sp. ISL-66. GTDB lineage: Bacteria > Actinomycetota > Actinomycetes > Streptomycetales > Streptomycetaceae > Streptomyces. The sequence continues at coordinate 25,318 of NZ_JAGGOW010000013.1, read as the reverse complement.
TCCCAGGTCCGCCTGGACCTGCCCCTCGCGGCGTTGGAGGCGGGCGCGTGATGCCGTCGCCGCTGCGCGTACTGATCGCCGACGACAACCCGGTGGTCCGGGCCGGCCTGACCGCTCTGCTGACGGCGACCGAGGGGTTCGCGGTGGTGGCCGAAGCCGCGGACGGCCGCGAAGCCTTGCGGCTGACCCGGCTGCACGCTCCGGAGGTCGTCCTGCTGGACGTCCGGATGCCGGGTGTGGACGGGATCTCGGCGCTCCCGCACCTGGTGCGGCTGGCGCCGGTGCTGATGCTGACGTACAGCCGGGAGTCGGAAGTCGTCCGCGAGGCACTGCTCCTGGGAGCGGGCGGCTACCTGGTCCACGGCGAGTTCACCGCCGATGACCTGATCCGCGCGGTCCGCGACGTCCGCGACGGCCGCCCCCATTTCACGCCGTCCGCTGCGAGCGCGTTGCTCGAGGAACTCCGGTCCTCTTCGCAGCCGCAACGAACTGTGACACAGTCTTCTGAGCGTCTGCACAACTCTGTTGTCTTCGGACTGAGTTCGCGGGAGGTGGAGGTCATGGAGCTCATCGCGTCAGGGATGAACAACCAACAGATCGCGGCCACCTGCTTCATCAGCGAGAAGACGGTCAAGAACCACATCAACCGGATTTTCGCCAAACTGCAGAGCGCCACCCGTAGCGAGGCGATAGCGCGCTGGCTGGGAACGGCCCGTCCCGGGGTGAGCGGCCATGGGTAGACGGAGTGCGCAGTGGGTCCGTAATTGGGCCCCGGGACCCTTGGTAACGACTGGTGACTCGGCGTACCGTCCGCAAACCAACAGTGGCACCGGCCCGGGAGGGAACCCTCATGTCACACAGCCCACTCCTGAAAGCATCCGTCGAGGCCAAGATCCGCCTGAGCGGATGGACGGACACGACGGTGACACGGATGCGCAAGCGGTACGCGGACCGCGACCGGGGCCAGACCGCGTTCGAATACTTGGGGATCATCCTGGTGGTCGTGGTCATCATCGGGGCGATCGTCGGCACGGGCATCGGTACGACGATCACCAACAAGATCAAGGACCAGATCGGGCTGATCAAAGCAGGCAAGTGATCAAGGACGGGCGGCTGGACGACCGCGGGCAGGCCTTCCCCATCTACGTTGTGGCGGTGGCGGGGCTGCTCTTCGCTGCGCTCGCCTTCTTCGTCGTGGGGATGGCAGGAGACACTCGGAGTGAGGCGCAAGGTGCTGCTGACGCCGCAGCGTTGGCGGCGGCTCGGGAAGCTCGAGACGACGCCTTTGTAGGCCTCAATCTGGCCGATCTCAAGCCGGCTGACTGGGAAGAGATCCTCAACGGCAAGGGCTTCGACGTGAAGTCCGCCTGTGCGGAGGCGGAGAGTTTCGCCGAGCGGAACAATGCGACAACGGTCCAGTGTGAAGCGGTGCTTCCGAGGTTCACGGTCTCGGTCAAAACCATCCGAACCATTGGGCAGTCCGTTGTGCCGGGCACTGGGGCGATGCACGGCGAGGCTGTCGCGACAGCCGTGATCAAACCGCTGTGTTCACTGGGGTCGGAACCTGCACCGACGACGACGCCGGCTCCCGCCGACACGGGGGTACCGAAGCCCGGTCCGGTGAACATTACGTGTGATGGTCGGGCATCCATCGAGCTGGACCCGCTGAATCCGGGTCCGTTGTCGAAGCTGGCGAGAACCCTTTTCAGCGTGCGATTGGCTAGCTGAAGGCCCTGAGAGACAAGGAAGCGGCGTACATGAATGCTCGGCACAAAGTGAAGGTCCGCGGGGGAGCGGCCGTAGCGGTTGCGGCGGTCTTGGCCCTCACCTTGGCCGGCTGTGGCGGCGGTGATGACGAGAAGCCGAACGAGCCTAAGGAGTCGTCGGCATCGCAGCCTCAGGAGGGCAGTTCCAAGACTCCTGCGCCGAGCAGCGTGCCGACGCAGGTGCTCGCCACGCTGAACGGTGAGAGCGGGATCGTACTGACTGTGAATGCAGCCAATCGCGACCAGGGTGGCTTCATCACCGTGAGTGGGCAAATCAAGAACACGTCTGCAGATGACTTCACGCACACCACGGCATGGCGGGGAAACGAGCTCACCTCAAGTGGTGAGTCTGTGGCGGGTGCCAGTCTCGTGGACAAGGCCGGCAAGAAGCGGTACTACGTGCTCCGAGATACTGATGGTCGATGCCTGTGCACTACGGGCATTTCAAACATCAATGCGGGGCAGACCGTTCCGTTCTTCGCACAGTTCCCCATGCCTCCAGCCACCACCACCGAGGTGGACTTTACGATCCCAACCTTCGCCACGGGCACCATCAAGATCTCAGGGTGAGGCCATGACACAACGCCACCGCACCACCGCCGCCGCGGCAGTCGCCGGGCTTGTCATAGCCGGCGCCCATTTCATTGGCGCGACCGGTGCCTACGCCGACGACAACCCCACGACACCCCCCGGTACGGAGCCGTCCGCCGCCGCTCCCGTGCCCATCGACGCCAACGCGCCCGGGTTGAAGATCCCCCAGGGCGGGACCCTCGCGCCGATCAAGGTGCTGGACATCGCCGAGGTCGTCGAAGACCTCGGGGGTGAGCAGCGGCGGCAGGAGACCAATCAGACGGTCATGATGGCGCTGCAGTCCGAGGTGATGTTCCCGGAGAACAGTGCGGTCTTCAACGCCCAGGCCGCCGCGCGGATACAAGCCATCGCGCAAGAGATCAACACGCAGAAGGCCACGCGCGTGCGCGTCTTCGGCTTCACGGACGACCAGGGCAGCTACGAGCACGGCCAGGAACTCTCCAAGCAGCGTGCCGACGCCGTACACGCGGAGTTGGCGAAGACCGTGACCAACCCCAGCGTCGTCTTCGACGTGCGCGGCTACAGCGAGGACTACCCGATCGCCGACAACGGCACCGAGGAAGGCCGCAAGAAGAACCGCCGAGTCGAGATCACCTTCCCGCGCGGCAGCGACAAGTAGGACCGCGACGCATGTATTCCGCCCCGGCCGACCGGCCGGGGTGGAGACACCCGGATGAAGTCCCGGGAGGCTTCCGGCGGCAGTGCGAGCTCCTCCATCACTTCGGAATGGGGGAGCCGCCGTCTCCCTACGGGCCGGCGTACAGCCTGACCGACCGTGCCCGGGGAGCCGTACGGAACGCAGATCGCGCGCAGCACCGTACGGGCCGTGCCGCACGCTCACCGGCTCGACCGGGTCGTCCCCGCCCGCCGCCGTGCAGGTTGTCGGGGAACTCTGAGCCGCCTCCTGGTACTTGGATCCCCGCTGGTCGGAGCCCGTACCTCTCCCTCCGGCCCCCGCGAACGGGCTCTCCGTCTCACCCTCCACGACGGTCACGCGGCCCGCGGGTGATGTCCGCCGTGGTGCGGGACTGCGGGCGGGCGTGGGGTTCGGGGAGTCCCGCGAGCCGGAGTGCGGGACGCGGGCCTGGGCGAGCCTGCCGGTGGCCGGGGCCGTCGGGTACCTCGGCTCCTGAGAGTGCGGGGCGGGCGGGGGAAGGGCGGGCCGTCCGGGCGCGAAAAAAACACCTTCGGTGCGCGCGGGGCTCGGGGGCCCCGGTGCGCACCGAAGGTGGTTGGGGCGGGCAGGATCGGATGGGATCAGGCCCGGTTGGGGTGGGTCAGCAGGTGGGGATGCGGTTCAGGTTCGCGGCGTAGCGGGCGGCGATCCAGCCGCGGCCGTCGGCGAGCTTGTACCAGAGGGAGTTGCCCTCGACGTCCGTGCCGTTGGTCTTGCACTGCACCTGGACCTCGGCGCCGTACTTGAACACGCCGGTCTTCTTGTACTGGGTGCCGGGGCCGGTGCGGATGTGCAGCTTGTCGCTGACGATGCGGGCCTTCGGCTTCTGGTCCTTGTCGTGACCCTTGCCGTGGTCCTTGTCGTGGCCGCCCTTGCCGTGGTCCTTGCCGCACTTGCACTTTCCGGGCTTGCCCTGGTCGCCCTTCTCACCCTTGGGGCCGCGGTCACCCTTCGGGCCCGCCGGTCCGCGCGATCCCGCGGGCCCGGTCTGGCCGGTGTTGCCGCGGTCGCCGCGGTCGCCCTTGTCTCCCTTATCGCCCTTGGGCCCACCCGCCGGGCCCGTGTCGCCCTTCGGTCCGGCCGGGCCGGTGTCGCCCTTCGGGCCCTGGGGACCTCCGGACGGCCCCTGCTCGCCCCTCGGGCCCGCGGGCCCCGTGTCACCCTTCGGGCCCTGGGGGCCTCCGGACGGTCCCTGCTCGCCCCTCGGCCCGGCGGGCCCCGTGTCGCCCTTCGACCCCTTCGGCCCCTTCGGCCCCTTGGGCCCGATGTTGCCCTTCGGTCCGCGGTCGCCCTTCTCGCCCCGGTCGCCCTTCTCGCCACGATCCCCCTTCTCGCCGCGGTCCCCCCTGTCGCCCCGGTCGCCCTTCTCGCCCTGGTCACCCTTGGGCCCGGGGCGGCCCGGCTTGCCGTGGTGGCCGGGCTTGCCCTCGTGACCCGGCTTGCCGTCGTGTCCGTCGTGTCCGTCGTCGCCCGGGTCGCCCTTCGGGCCCGTCACCGGGGTGGAGACCGCGTACGGGGTCGACGAGCCTGCCCCGGCCGACCACTCGCCGCCGTCGAGCGTCGTGCCCTCCGGCGCGTTCGCGTCCACCCGTACGAGTACGCCCAGCCGGGTGTCGCTCCGGGCCGGGAAGGAGAAGCCCGCGCGGGTCCCGGCGTCGCAAGTCAGCCGGCGTGCGTCCGCGGAGCGCGTGCAGGGTGCGCCCGCGCGCTCGCCGTTCCAGTAGAACCGGGCCTCGGGGAAAGTCGTCCGTTCCGGCGCCGTGATGCGGAAGCTGCTGCCGGACACCGCTTCGGAACCGACGGCCGCGACGACCACCACGCGACCGGTCTTGCCGGCGGCGATCGAGGGGACGTACGGCTGCGAGAACCGGATGTGCGGCGAGTCGTCGGCGAAGGCGGGTGCGACCGGGAGCAGGCAGGTCGCGGTGACGGCCGCGACAACCAGGGCGGCCGACGTGCAGCGGGAAGCAGACAAGGGTGTTTCCTCCGCGAGTGAAGACGGTGGAACCGGCGCGTGACCGCCGAATGCGGTCCACCGGTGGACAGGAGGCCCGGGGTCAGTTAAAAGCTGATGATGAGACCCGCCCGGTTACGACGCGTTACCGGTCACTCGGTAGCCGGGTGAATTCCGTTCCGGTCGTCCTGCGCGCGGACGAGGGCGTACGCCGCCTCGCGCGCCCGCGCCGCCGCCCCCGGGCCGGGCTCCAGCGCGGCCACCACCGTCGCGCCCTCGACCAACAGCAGCAGTTGCTCCGCCAGGTCCTCCCGGCCGGGTCCGGCGATCTCGGCGAGCAGCGTCCGTAGCTCGGCCTTGTGACGGCGGACGACCTCCAGTACGCCGGCGGGACCCGCGCCCAGCTCCCCGTACGCGTTCAGGAACGCGCAGCCGCGGAAGCCCGGCTCCGAGAACCAGCGGCCGAGCCAGTCGAAGGCCGCCCCGACCGGGTCGGCGCCGCCCGTGACCGCCTCACGCAGGCCGGCGATCCAGCGGCGGTCGCGCCGCTCCAGATAGGCCGTGACCAGGGATTCCTTGGCAGGGTAGAGGCGGTAGAGCCGCTTGAGCGGGACGCCCGACTCCGTGCGGAGGCGGTCCATGCCGACGGCCTGGATGCCCTCGGAGTAGAAGAGCGCCTCCGCGGCGTCCAGCAGGCGGGTGCGGGCCTCTTCGTCGTTCATCGGGGCGGCGGGCATGAGCCCAGGGTAGAGCAGATTCCCTTGCGGGGAGAACGGTCGTTCTCTAAGGTGAGAACGACCGTTCTCCCGTCCGTGTCGAGAGGCGCCCCATGACCAACGCCGTGACCGCCGTCCCCGCCGTTCCCGCCGTGCCCGTTGTCCCCGCTGGCCCCGTCGCCGTGCGGCCGCCGCTGCCGCCCTTCACCGAGGAGTCCGCCCGCGCCAAGGTCCAGGCCGCGGAGGACGCCTGGAACAGCCGCGACCCGGAACGCGTCGCCCTCGCCTACACCGAGGACTCCGCCTGGCGGAACCGCGACCGCTTCCTCACCGGCCGCGCCGAGATCCGGGCCTTCCTCGCCGACAAGTGGGAGCGCGAGCTGGAGTACCGGCTGCGCAAGGAGCTGTGGGCCTACACCGACAACCGCATCTCGGTGCGCTTCGAGTACGAGTGGCACGACGCGGCCGGCCAGTGGTGGCGCAGCCACGGCAACGAGCAGTGGGAGTTCGACGCCGCCGGCCTGATGCGCCGCCGCGAGGCCAGCATCAACGACATCCCGATCGCGGAGGCGGACCGCCGCCTCTAGGCCGCCTACGGCGAGCAACTGCGTTCGCAGGCAGCGGAGATATGCTGGTGGGGACCCCTTGGGAGGCAACATGACCGAGCGTAAACCGCCGGGCGTCAGCTTCGAATCCTTTGTGGACCGGCAGATCAGACAGGCCGAGGAGCGCGGCGAGTTCGAGGAACTGCCCGGCTTCGGCAAGCCGTTGGCCTCCCTCGACGCCCCGTACGACGAGCTGTGGTGGATCAAGGGCAAGCTGCACCGCGAGGGCTTCGCGGTCCTCCCGCCGGCGCTCGCCCTCCGCAAGGAGGCCGAGGACGCGCGGGAGGCGGTCCGCGCGGCCCGCACCGAACGGCAGGTCCGGGACGTCCTGACCGAGGTCAACACCAAGATCCGCGCGGCCCTGCGCAGGCCGCCACCGGGCCCGCCGCTGAACCTCACCGAGTTCGACGTCGAAGCCGAGCTCACGCAGTGGCGCGAGGCCCGGGAAACCGGCGAATCCCGCTAGTCGCGCCTTCCGGCCCGCGCCCTGCTGCAGCCGGGTGCCGGTCCGCGCACAGGACAGGCCCAGGGGCAGGCCTGGACGCACGAAAACCGAGGGGCTGGGGGCAGGCCCGGGGGTCTCTTCATACTCGTGGCATGAGCAGATATGCAGAGGTCATCGTGTTGGCGCGGAGGGCAGAGGAGGTGATGGAGCCGCTGACCCGCCCCGACGAGGACCGGGAGTGGCACCAGTGCTTCACGCGGGTCGACGACTATGTGTTCGCCGGAGCGCCCGGGAAGTCCGAGGAGTGCTACGCCTGGGTGATCCAATTCATCCGCCACAACTGGACGGGGCTGCTGGCCCACCTGGAATCGCTTCCCTGGCCCGAACCGTGGTCGGTGCAGGTCATGATCCGCGACGAGGAAGACGACTGCTTCGGGCTGTGGATGCTCTATGACGGCAAGTTGGCCGAGGTCCCGCTGCCCCGGACCCGGCGGGAGCCCTTCTCCGCCAGCCTCAGTGGCGTGATCACCCGCACGGACCGGCCTCGAGCCTGAGGGCACACGAGGACGCGGACACGATCACCAGCACGCTGCGCGAGCCGTGTCCGCGTTTCGTGGACGGGGCTGCTGCCGGGCCGGGTGCGCAACCTCGCCTGCCGACTCATCACCTCCAACGGCCCGGCGACGCAGCCTTGCGGGAAGCGGCCGCCAATCCCTATGTGCACGGCCCCTCCTCACCTTCTGCTCGCCCCCAGACCCGTCAACGCCGCCGTGACGAGGTCCGCCTGGTGGGTGGCGCCGCGCAGGTTCGGGTACAGGGCGGTGCACGCCTCGCCCTGGGCCGGGATGGAGCGGCAGAGCTCGGAGGGTGGATCGCTCTGCTCGCCCGGCCCGGTCAGGCTGTCCTTGATCCCGTACATCCAGCGCCGCTCGCCCGTGGTGCATACCCCGTGGCCTGCGCTGGAGGCGTATGTGTCCACGAACGCGGCGCCGCCCCGCCGGGCCGAGTCCTTCAGGAGGGTGTTGACCCGGCGCTCCGTGGCGTCGAGCCAGGGCATGTCGCCCTTGGTGACGGTGCCGAGCTGATGCCAGGAGCCCCAGGAGCAGCCCGCGGCCTCGTCCACGATTGCCGGATATCCGACGACCGCGACCTTGGCGCGCGGTGCGCGCGCGTGGAGGTCCTTCAGTAGGGCCGTCAAGTCCGCCTCCAGGGAAGCGAAGCGCTCATCGAGCCGGGAGGCACCCTCGCCGCGCGTGTAGTGGGACGTGCACGGGGATCCCGTACCGAAAGAGGCGAGGCCCCGCTTCGCGCAGGCCTCGAGGATGTCGACGAAGCCCACGGAATTGCCGCCGATGCCGACCGTGACCAGATCGGTGGACGCGGAAACCGCTGCGGCCTGGGCCGGCTTGGAGGCCCAGCCACCCGCGGGGGGTACGGACGGCGGCCCCTTCAGCTCGGACTGCGGCCCCAGCAGCCCGGCTCTGACTTCGGCGGCGGAGCACGTGACATCGGTGAGCTTCACCTTGAGCCGCCGCGCCGCCTGGTGCGGGTAGTCGTGCTGGGAGCGGCCGCACCCGTCGGTGTTCCACGGGCGGACGAAGGAGCCCGCGCTGTACGAGTCACCCAGGGCGACGTAATCGAGGGTCGCCGCGGGTGCGGGCGGCGCGAGCGCGGTGGCGAAGAGCGCGGCAGCGGCGGTGGTGGTGGCGAGCGAGAGACGGATCACGGCGGTGCCCTTTGGCTCAGGCGCCGAGGCTCGTCCGCAGCGCACATCACCAAAAGTAGCGGAGATGATTACGGAGAGTGATGATGCGGGGTGGGGTTCGCTGGATCGAGTGAACGCCAGCGAATGCGAACGAAAACACCCCCGCCGAAACACCCCGCCGACACCCCCGCCTGAGGGGGAGGGGGAGGGGGCGCCGTCAGTGCCCGCGCCCCGCGGCCCCCGCGTCCTGCCGTCGCCCGCCCCCCTACGCGTGCAGTCGGTGCGCCTGCGTGATCAGGTCCGTGGCGACCTCCAGGGCGGCCTGCCGGGTCTCCTCGGGGTCGCCCTCCACGTGCTGGAGGAACATCATTCCCGCGTGCAGGGTGAAGAGGGCGCTCACGCAGCGGACCTGGTCGGCCAGCGGGGCGTCCTCCTGGCCCGTCCGCAAGAGCTCCACCAGGGCGAAGAGCCGCTTCTTCACGGTCTCGCCGATGCTCAGCTCCCGCAGTGACGCCTGGTTCTCCTGCATGAAGCGGTACAGCGAGGCGCCGCCCGCCATCGCTTCGCTGTAGCGGCGCAGGACCTCCTGCTTCATCTCCAGCGTGCGCGGCTGCTCCTCCGCCCACCGGATCAGCTCGTCGATGGGCCGCGTCAGGTCCTCGAACAGGCTGATGATGATGTCTTCCTTGGTCTTGAAGTGGTAGTAGAGCGCCGCCTTCGTGACGTCCAGCCGCTCCGCGATCTCACGCAGCGACGTCTTCTCGTACCCCTGCTCGGCGAAGAGCTCCAGCGCGACGTCCTGGATGCGCTGACGCGTGTTGCCGCGGCGCTGCTGCGGACTGCTGCTGGACATACGCTCCCCAAACTACTTACTTGACGCCCGGCTAGTTACGGGTCTACCTTCCCCAGTGTAGTGAACTAGCCGGGCGGCAAGTAAGTGCCAGGACCGGTGCACGTGTGCCAGGGGAGTGGAACATGGTGGAGAAGACGAAAAAGGCGGACACCTCCGAGGAGGTGAAGCCGCGCAGCGTACGGGTCGTCCTGATGGCCCTCATGATCGCGATGCTGCTGGCCATGCTCGACAACATGATCATCGGTACCGCGATGCCCACCATCGTCGGCGAGCTCGGCGGCCTGGAGCACCTCTCCTGGGTGGTCACCGCCTACACGCTGGCCACCGCGGCCTCCACCCCCATCTGGGGCAAGATCGGCGACATGTACGGGCGGAAGGGTTCCTTCCTCACCTCGATCGTCATCTTCCTGATCGGTTCGGCGCTCAGCGGCATGGCCCAGGACATGGGCCAGCTCATCGGCTTCCGCGCGGTCCAGGGCCTCGGCGCCGGCGGTCTGATGGTCGGCGTCATGGCGATCATCGGCGACCTGATCCCGCCCCGTGAGCGCGGCAAGTACCAGGGCATGATGGCCGGCGTGATGGCCCTCGCCATGATCGGCGGACCGCTGGTCGGCGGCACCATCACCGACCACATGGGCTGGCGCTGGTCCTTCTACATCAACCTCCCGCTCGGTGCCGTGGCCCTCGCCATGGTGACCGCGGTGCTGCACCTTCCCAAGAAGAAGGAGCAGGGGGAACGCCCGAGGATCGACTACCTCGGCGCCGCGCTGCTGACCATCGCGATCACCTCCACCGTCCTGGTCACCACTTGGGGCGGCACGGAGTACGCCTGGAGCTCCGCCGAGGTCATCGGCCTGATCGCCGTCGGCATCGTCTCCATCGCCGCATTCATCTACGTCGAGACCAAGGCCGCCGAGCCGGTCATGCCGCTGCACATCTTCCGCAGCCGCAACTTCACCCTGATGGCCGTCATCGGCTTCCTCGTCGGTTTCGCGATGTTCGGCGGCGTGCTCTACCTGCCGCTGTTCCAGCAGTCGGTCCAGGGCGCCTCGGCCACCAACTCCGGCCTGCTGCTCCTGCCGATGCTGCTCTCGATGATGGTCGTCTCGCTGATATCGGGCCGCGTCACCACGAACACCGGCAAGTACAAGGTCTTCCCGATCGTCGGCGGCGGGCTCATGGTCCTCGGGCTCTTCCTGCTCGCGACGATGGACACCGGCACCAGCCGCCTGATGTCGGGCGTGTACATGGCCGTCCTCGGCGCCGGTCTGGGCTTCCTGATGCAGATCACGATGCTGGTCGCGCAGAACAGCGTCGAGATGAAGGACATGGGCGTCGCGTCCTCCTCTGCGACCCTCTTCCGTACGCTCGGCGGTTCCTTCGGCGTGGCCCTCATGGGCTCGCTCTTCACCAGCCAGGTCACCGACACCATGACCGAGCGCCTCGGCCCCGAGGCGGCGGTCAAGGCCGGCTCGGCCCAGCTGGACGCGGCCAGCCTGGCCAAGCTGCCCGGCGTCGTCCGCGAGGCCTACCAGCACGCGGTGGCCGCCGGCACCCACTCGGCGTTCCTGCTCGGCGCGGGCATCGCGGTACTGGGCTTCGCGGCCGCCTGGTTCGTCAAGGAGGTCCCGCTGCGGGGCGCGGCCCCGGGCGGTGCCGCCGGCGGCACGGAGAAGGAAGCCTCCGCTGCGCAGGAGACCGCGGTCGCCCACTGAACCGGCGCGGGTGAGCCGCCCGTAGCCGCGTCACGCGACGCGAACACGAACGCGAACGCGAACACGAACGAACGGGCCCGGCCCGGTGGATGAACGGATCCACCGGGCCGGGCCCGTCCGTGTACGGGCTTGGTCGGCCGCGGCCGGGTGGCGGGCCCGCTGCGCGGAGCCTTCCCCCGCCCCGCCCCTTCCCCCGCCCCTTCCCCCGCCCCGCCCCGCCCCTTCCCGAAACCGGGCTCTGCCCGGACCCGCGCCTCAAACGCCGACGAGGCTGTGAGCAACCCCGGGGATCCATGGGCCATTCGGTTGGAACCCCTCCTCCCCCGGCCGGCGTCCTGACCAGTGCGAGCTCGCAAGGCGGACGTGGAACGGGGAGCGGGGACAACACATGGGGCTGATGGCGCGCATACGTACGCACACGCAAGGCATACGGGCCCGGATCGCCGTCGTCGCGGCGGCCGTGGCGGTGGCGGGAACGGTGTGGGGAGTGGCGACGGTCGTCGCACCGGACCACGGGACCCGCCACGAGAACGGCTCCCGGCAGACGGACGACCCCGCGAAGAACGGCGGCGCCACCGACCCGCGGGCGCCCGGGAATCCGGGGCAGGTCCCCGACGGCATAGCCCACGCGTCCGAGAGCGGCGGCAACGCGGTCAACATCACCATCGACGACGGACCCGACCCCCTCTGGACCCCGAAGGTGCTCGAAGTACTGAAGAAGTACGACGTGAAGGCGACCTTCTGCATGATCGGCCCACAGGCCAAGGCCCACCCCGACCTCGTCAAGAGGGTCGTGGCGGAGGGCAACCGGCTCTGCGACCACACCATGGACCACAACACGGCCATGGACAAGAAGCCGCTCGCCTTCCAGCGGCAGCAGATCCTCGAAGCGAAGAAGCTGATCGAAGAGGCCGCGGGCGGCGGGACGAAGGTGGAGTACTACCGGGCCCCCGGCGGTGCGTTCACCCCCGAGAGCCGGGCCCTGGCCGCCGCCCACGGCATGCGGCCGCTCGGCTGGAACATCGACAGCAAGGACTTCAGCAAGCCGGGCGCCGCCTCGATCGTCAGCACCGTCAAGTCCGAGATCGGCAACGGCCCGACCATCCTCTTCCACGACGGCGGCGGCAACCGCGCCCAGACCGTCGAAGCCCTCGACCAGGTCCTCGCCTGGCTGAAGGCGCAGGGCCGGCCGACCGGCTTCCCGGTCATCACGGGTCCCATCGCCTGACACGCCGTCGGGCGCGGGAGCCGGATGCGGCCCGCGCCCCCGGTCCGGCCGTACGGTGTTGCCGCCCGCGTACGCGCCGACGTACGGCCGCCGTCCAGGAGGACCCCGTGATGACCCCCGAGCAGCTGTCCGACTCCGCCGTCCGCGCCTTCGTCCGCGCCGTCAACGCGGGCGACCGGGAGGCCTTCGCCGCCGCCCTGACCGAGGGCGCGACCATGTCCGACGACGGGTCGGACCGGGACCTCGCCGCGTGGGCCGACAAGGAGATCTTCTCCGCCAACGGCCACATGGACGTCGTGTCCGAGTCCGACGCGGGACGCGCCCTCGTCGTCGACTACCGCAACGACACCTGGGGCTCGATGCGCACGGCCTGGCGCTTCACCGTCGCCGACGGCGGCCGGATCAGCCGGTTCGAAACCGGACAGGCGTAGCCGCCCGGGTCCGGGCCCGGCGCCTTGAGCCGGGCGGGCCTGCCGCCCGGCCCGAGACGCCCGGCCCGAGACGCCCGCCCCGCACCGCCCGGCACGATCCGGAAGGGACGGACGGCCTAACCCCGTCCCGCGTCCCCCGCCGCCTTCAGTACCGCCGCCGTCAGGGCGCCGTTCTCGTACGCCACGCCGCCCGGGAAGCCGAAGCGGCGGCGGGTGTAGCCGTACGCGACGCCCGTGGCCGGGTCGGCGAAGCCCTGGCCGCCCGCCGCGCCCGAGTGCCCGAAGGCCGCCGGGCCCACCGCGGGCTGCCGCTCGAAGCCCAGGGCGAAGTGGTCGCTCTCCGTCGTCACCCGGTCCGGGCCCAGCTCCGCCCCGTGCGGCCGGGCCACCTCGGCCGCCGTGCGCGGGGTCAGCAGCGCGGGCCGGCCGTCGAGCACGCCGATCGCCGCCGCGTACAGGGCGGCGACGCCCCGCGCGGAGCCCATGCCGCCCGCCGAGGCGGGGCCGAGGGCCCGCACCCGCGGGTGGTTGGCGAAGGTGACCAGGTCCATCGGCTGGTCGCGGTGCTGGTTGAACGCCACCGGCTGCAGCTCCGGCGCGCGCGCCGCGCCCGCCGCGCGCAGGGCGGCCTGGGCCGGCGTCAGCACCGTGTCCAGGACCGGCTTCCAGCGCTCCCCGAGCGCCTCGGGCAGCCCCATGTACAGGTCGATGCCGAACGGCGCGCGGATCCGCTCCTCGTAGACCTCCTGCAGCGAGCGCCCCGTCGCCCGCCGCACCACCTCGCCCGTCAGCGCGCCGATGACGGAGGCGTGGTAGCCGTAGGCCGTCCCCGGCTCCCAGCGCGGCTTCTGCCCGGCCAGCCGCGCCGCGATCAGCGCGTCGTCCGCGATCTCCTCGTAGTCGAAGCCCTCGTCCGTGTTGACCAGCCCGGCCTGGTGCGCGACCAGCTGCCGCACCGTCAGCCCCTCCTTGCCGTCCCCCGTGAACTCCGGCCAGTACGCCGACACCGGCCGGTCCAGCTCCAGTACGCCGTCCTGCGCGAGCAGCGCGACGACGAGGTGGGCCGCGCCCTTGGTGATCGAGAAGACCCCGCTCAGGGTGTCCGCGCCGGTGTCCTCGCCCGCCCACAGGTCGACGACGCGCCGACCGCGGTGGTACACCGCCAGCTGTGCCTCCGGCGAGATCCGCTCGGCCGCCACGAAGGCTCCGAACTCCTCGCGCACCGGCTCCCAGCCCGCCGCCACCGTGCCGTTCACGTTCACCGTCATGCGTTCCCCCTGGTCTGCCCGGGCGTTGTCCCCGGGTCGGTTTCCGCAGGCGCCAACACGGCCCCGACCACGCGGTATTCCGGACCCCGTACGGGTGAAAGGCCGCCCGGCCTCGTTCCGGCCCGCCGCGGGGCCCCGTTGGAACGGGCATGAAGCCCACCCGCATCGCCGCCCTCGCCCTCGCCACCGCCGCCGCGGCCCTCGCCCCGGCCCTCGGGCAGGGCGCCGCCACCGCCGCGGACGGCACGTCGTACCTACAGGACCCGAGCGGAGGGGAGAAGGCGATGAAGTCGATGTGGACCAAGGACGGCATGCACAAGGTGGAAGCGCAGTTCCGCTTCCGGCCCGGCATCCAGTACGAGACGGTCACCCGCCCCGGTCCCAAGGGCGCCGAATCCTACGAGCGCAAGGTTCCCGACCCGAAGACCCTCGCCTGGGAGCCGGGGTACGAGTTCGCGTGGTCGGTGGCGGACTCGCAGGGGGTCAAGAAGGTGCTGACGACGAAGGACGGCAAGCAGGCGATCGTCGTGCACGCGGTGCTGCGCGACGCGCGGCGCGCCAAGGCCGCCGAGGTCCACCAGGAGCTGACCGGCCGCCCCGCGACGGGCCGTACGAAGGTCCCGGGCGGCAAGCGCATCGCGTGCGACACGGGCAAGTACACGGTGGAGTGGTCGCTCACGCGCACCGGCTACGGCACCCTCACCGGCTCCCTCCCGTGGGACTCCAGCTGCGAGCAGTACCGCACGGCCTTCCGCCCCGAGAACCAGGGCGCCAGCTAGAACCGGCCTGCGGGGCGCCTTGTGGGCGCTCGGTGGGCAGGCGGGTGGGCCGCGGCCCGGGGTCGGGGGCCGCACAGCCGTGGTGCCGCGCGGGGATGGGCCGCGGCAGGGGCGTTCGGGCGGGATGCCGGCGGGGAGGCGGGCGGGGTACGTCGGGAAGGCGGGCGGGATACGTCGGGGAAGGCGCCGGGGGAGGGGCCGTCAGCGGTTCTTGGATTCCTCGCGGGCCTTCGCGGCGATCTCCTCCAGGACGGCCTTGGGGTCGCCGCTCGGGTCCACGGCCCGCCCGATGTTGCGCTTGATGGTGTCGCTGATCGTCACCCAGGACGGGTCGTTGACCGGGTAGAGCTGCGCGACGCGCAGGGCGCTGAGGAACTGCTCGTCGTTCTTGTCCAGGCCGCCGCCGGCCAGGGCGCGCGAGGCGGTGGTGGTGGACGGCAGCAGGTGGTAGCGGCCGGCGAAGTCGGACAGGATCCTGTCCTGGTAGACGAAGCTCAGGAACCTGCCGATCTCCTCGCGGTGGCCGTTCTGCTTGAACGCCATCATCCAGTCGGCCACGCCCACGGTCGGCGGGGCCTCCCCGGACCCCAGGTTCTCCGAGACGGGCATCGCGACGGCCTCGACCGAGATGCCCTTGGCGCGGGCCTCGTGGGCGAGCGAGGGATAGCCGTTGAGCATGCCGACCTCGCCGCGCGTGAAGGCGGTGAAGGCGTCGGCCCGGTTGAGCTGCGACGGCGCGGTGGGGCCGAGCAGGCCGGGGGCGACCAGGTTGTCCTTGATCCACTTGAAGGTATAGATGTTCTGCTCGGAGGCCAGGCTGTAGTTGCCGCTGTTGTCGGCGTACCCGCCGCCGTTGCTGAGCTCCCAGATCATCGCCTCGGCATGCGCCTCCTCGGGGCCCAGGGGCATCGCGTACGGGTACTTCACGCCCTTGTCCTTGAGCGCCTTGGCGGCGGCCTTGAGCTCCCCCCACGTCTTGGGGGCGGTCTTGATGCCCGCCTGCGCGAACAGGGTCTGGTTGTAGAAGAGCAGGCGACTGCTCGCCACGAAGGGCAGGCCGTAGAGGGTGTTGTGGACGGATCCGGCCTCGGCGAGCGGCTGGAGGAAGTTCGCCTCGGCGGTGACCGAGAAGAGCTCGCCCGCCGAATAGAGCTTGTCCTGCGCCGCGAAATCCGAGTAAGCCCCCATGAGGGCCATGTCCGGCGCCTTCCCGGCCTTGACCATGCGGGAGACTTCGCGGTCGATGTCGGCCCACGGAAGCAGCTGTACCTGGACCTTGATGCCCGGGTTGGCAGCGGTGAAATCGGCGGTCGCCTTGTCCCAGAAAGCCTTGGAACTGTTGGCCGGGCCGTCGCCGTATTCGGCGGCGACGAGGTGCAGCGTACCGCTGTCATCTGCACCGCTTCCCGCGGAGCCGCCGCATCCGGCGAGCGGTATCAGCAGGCCGAGCGCGACCGCGGTGGCGGCCGTGCCGAAGATTCTTCGTCGCACGGGAGTATTCCCCTGATTTTCTTTTGAGTCTCGTTGTTACTTATGGGTTGCTCCGGGCCGTCGTGTCCCACAGTGGCCCGTTGGCCGGAATTCTCTCCTGCGGGATGGCGGTTGGTTCCATTGGGTCGGCACTTGTGGTCAATGCTCCAACTGCGGCCTTTCCGAATGGTGTTTTCCGATATGCGGTCAACAATTCGGACGCGCGTAGACATGCCGAAACACCCGTTCCGGCCGGGGAGGGCCGCGAAAACGGGTTCGGGGGGTTCGGGGGTTCGGGGGTCGGGCGGGGCTCCGGGGGGAGCGTCAGTCGGCGAAGTCGCCCGCGTACGGGTCGGGCTCGCCCGTCTCGGGGTTGCGGCCCTCCTGCCAGCGGCGCTGGGCCTTCCGCCAGTGCACGAAGCTGAGGTGGCCGCCGTCCCAGAAGGTGATGCTGACCGGGCTCACGTCGAACTCGTCGGAGCACAGCCGGTACAGGAACTCGCCCATGCCGTACGGGTACACCGCGAAGGAGTCGGCGGTGCGCCGGCCGACCACCAGGACGGGCCAGCGGTCCGGGTCCGGGTCGGTCGTGAGCCAGCACAGGATGTCGGAGCCGCCCGTGACGCCCCAGGCGAGGATCGACTCGGGGTCCACGTCGAAGGCGGCGCGGCCGCCCTGCGCCTCCCAGATCCGGCGGGCGTTGGCCGTCTCCTCCGCCATCTGCGCCGGGTCCCACTGGAGGCCGGGCTTGGGCAGCGGCAGCAGCACGCTCGCCTCGCCGTTGATCGAACCGGCGCCGAAGCGACCCATGAAGGCGATGAAATCGGCGGGGAAACGGTTGCCCCAGACGGCCTCGGCCGCCTGCCAGTCGATGTCCTCGTCGGCTCCGTGGGTCGCCGGCATGATCTGTTCTAGCGCTTTGACGCGCACGTTCTCGGTCATGCCGCTCCCCTGCCACCCCAGCTCAACCGCCCCAACCTACCGCCGGCGGGGGACAGCGCCTAGCGCGAGTCGGGACGGAGCCGCAATACGGACCCCACCGCCAGCCCCCAGGCGGCCATGGCGCCCGCTTCGGCCTCCAGGACGTGGCGGGCCCGCGGCCGCGGCAGGCCGAGCCGTCCCGGGGCCATGGTGGTCAGCGCGATGACCCTGAGGTTGCGGTCCAGGTGGGCGACATCGATGGCGAAGCGCATCCGGAAGGTGTGGACGCTCGCCGCCGGAGTGAGCAGCATGGCCCCCTCGATGCCGTCCCGTCCCAGCAGCCCGCGCGTGCGGGCCGCGTACGAGGCCGCGACCTCGACGCGCACCTCGGCCGGAGTCTCCGCCGGGCCGTCCGCCGGGCCGCCCGCCGGCCCGATGTCGAGCGTCGCCCCGCCGTCGCGCCAGTGCCGCCTGATCCCCATGCCGGCCAGGGTAGGGCGTCGGGCGTCAAGGCGGCGCGTGGACGGGGTCCCTCGTGGGGGTAGGGCCGCGCGGTTCTCCGTACGGGCCCGCGCGCCTGCTCCGAACGGGCTCGGGCCCAGCTCCCGCAAGGCCTCCGGGGCTGTCCCGGGGTGGCTCCGAAGGTGCTGGCGACTCAGCTCAGTGCTGCTGGACGGCTTCGGAGCGTAGTCATAGGGCGCCAATGCACGCAGCAGGCTTTACGAAGGGTTATGGTGGAACCCCCCCCTCGGGCCGGTCCGTATCCCCCCCACGGACCGGCCCGTTTTTTGTTCTCCGCGGGCCGGGGGCAAAGCCGCAGGTCAGCCCCGCTGGGCCCAGATGTTGGCGCCCGGGGTGGACACCGCGAAGGAGTCGATCTCCTTCAACTCCTGCTCCGAGAGCGGTGCTCCGGACAGGGAAGCCACGTTCTCCTCGAGCTGCTTCACGCTCGACGCGCCGATCAGCGCCGAGGTCATCCGCTCGTCCCGCAGCACCCAGTTCAGCGCGAGCTGCGCCAGGCTCTGCCCGCGCCTTGCCGCGATGTCGTTCAGGCCCCTCAGGCGGCGCAGGACCTCGTCCGAGAGCAGGTCCGGGTTCAGGGACTTGCCCTGCGTGGCGCGCGAGCCCTCCGGAATGCCCTGGAGGTACTTGCCCGTCAGCAGTCCCTGCGCGAGCGGGACGAAGGAGATGCAGCCCATGCCGGCGTCCTCCAGGGTGTCCAGCAGGCCGTCCTCCTCCGTCCAGCGGTTGATCATGGAGTAGGAGGGCTGGTGGATGAGCGGCCGGACGCCCATCTCGCGCAGGATCCGCGCGGCCTCGGCCGTCTGCTCCGCCGTGTAGGAGGACACGCCCACGTACAGCGCCTTGCCCTGCTGGACCGCGGACGCGAGCGCGCCCATGGTCTCCTCCAGCGGGGTGTCCGGGTCGAAGCGGGTCGGGTAGCCAGGGGTCATTGCTGAACCCCCGGCCCCCTCAGAACCGGGCGTGCGGCTTTCACCGCACCCGGCTCAAGCACGTCCTGTGGGCTGCTCTGCGCCTTGCCCTCAAGGGCATGGCGCTGGTGGTGGCACTGCGTGTGCAGGAGCACCAGGTTCTTGTAGTCGTTGGTCCCGCCGTGCACCCGATGGATCTTGTGGTGCACGTTCAGGGCCTTTCGGCGCGCGTCGAACCAGGCGATCCAGTCGTGGACGTTGTCCGGTTCGAACTCTGCGCCTTCTACAAGATCCAGACCGCATTCCGGGCAGAGACCCTTCTGCTTCGCTGCCAGAGACTGGAGAAACTTGCTCTCCGTCTCCAACTTGCTCCGCTTGCTGGCCCTGTCCTTCCAGTACTGCGTCAGCGCCGGGTCATCCTTCGAATGTGAATCCATGACCGGGACGTGACGGACGATCTTCGTGTGGGTTGCCGGAGTGATGTACCCCGCGTCGTCCCCGAAGATCCAGCGGTTCTTACTTCCCTTGATCCGCTGTTTCCAGTAGTGGTTGGCGATCCAGACCCTTCCCTTCCTCCTGTGGTTCCTGTTCGCCCACTGCCATAGCTGGTTGAACAGAAGCCAGTCGAGGTGTTTGAAGGCATCCTTTGAACTCCACGGCCGGTAGTACGCGGTCCATCCCCGGATGAACGAGTTCACGTGGCCAATCAGACGCTTGGTTTCGTGTCCCCGGTTCTCCCGGATGATTTCCCTGATACGTGCCGCAGCTTTCTTCATGGCGTCCTTGCTCGGCCTGATGAGAGTTACGCCGTTGCTGTACCGGCGGACGTTGCCCCCCAGGAAGTCAAAGCCTTCGGTGAGGTGGACGACTCGCGTCGTTTCCTCGTTGAAGGCCACCCCCCTCGGTTTGAACCATTCCGCCAGCCGTCGCTTTGACTCATACGCCTGCTCCTCCGTGTGACACATGACCACGAAGTCGTCCGCGTATCTCACCAGTGCGGGAGAGTCTTCCTTGACTGCCCTGTGGGCACCCTTCTTGCGGTAGACCACACCCGCTGCCTTTTCCATCCCGTGGAGGGCAATGTTCAGGAGAAGAGGACTGATGACGCCACCCTGCGGAGTTCCCTCCGTGGTGGGCGCGAACTTCCCCTTGTCCATTACCCCCGCCTTCAGCCATCCCAGGATCATTTCCCTTCCGGGGAACTTTCCGAGGGACGTCATCAGGTGCTGGTGGCTGATGCCGTCGAACGCCGCCGAAAGGTCGGCGTCCAGCACCCACACCCTGTGGGCCTGCTTCTTGCCAGCGATCTGGTAGATCGCTGCCATCGCGTCGTGGCAGCCCCGTCCGGGGCGGAAGCCGTAGCTCCTCGCCTCGAAGCGGGCCTCCCACTCGGGCTCCAAGGCGTTCTTGACCCTGGCCTGCTGTACCCGGTCACGGATGACCGGGATGCCCAGCGGCCTGGTCTTGCCGTTGGCCTTCGGGATGTAAACACGCTTTACCGGTGACGACTTCACGTTCTTCTCCGCGATCAGATGCCTCGCGAGGAGGCTCCTTTCCTGCGGAGTGAGCGCTGTGTCGCCATCCACGCCGGCCGTCTTTCGCCCCCGGCTCACCTGCGTTACCCGCCGGACACTCAGCAGAGTGTTCGCCGTCGAGCGCAACATGAGCTTCTGGAGGTTCCTGACCTTCGGCATGTCGTATTCCTGAGCAGCCTTGAAGATCCTCTGCCTAAGCCTTCTTACGTCCGCATCCACCCGGTTCCAGTCAATGCTGTGCCAGGTTTCGGCGTCGTCGCCGGTTTCGTTCCAGAAGGACTTCCGTCCCGCGTTCTCGTCCATCTGTCCTCCCTGTCTAACGTGCACCGTCGTTATGTCGGCGTTGGTTTGCTGGTTCTTCAAGGACGAACCTGGTCCGCGTGGGCCCCCTTTCGGGTCCGGCCATGAGGCCGGTATCCACCAGGTTATAGCTGGAGGGTGGAGACCCTTTGTCCAGCCTTTCCCCTGAGCTTTCGCCCCAGTGGCATTCGCTTCTCGGACCATCCTGCGCCCGCAGAGGTTCTGTGCCTTTGTTGCCTCCGGCCTACCCCCATTTCTGGGGGACCTCTACGGGGTTGTCTAGTTCCACACAACCAAGTTGCGTTCGGGGTGGGTGCCGTCTCTATCCCGGGAGCCACGGTGACCTATCCGCGCCTTCACAGCCAGCTTGGCGGATCGTGTAAGGGAATCTCACCCTCTGCTCCTTTTCCGCCCGGCTACAACCCACTAGGGCGGTTCGTTCTTTACGAGACCTCAATGACGATTCACTTACGTTCACCCGTCCGAACTTCCACCGGACCCGTACCGTCGCAGTGGACGCTTCGGCCTTCGGTCACGAACTCAGGCTTCACACGAAAGGATTACTCCCGACGCATGCTGAGCGGTGGACGGTCCGTTGGTCACAGGACCGGCCCGCCCTTATCTCCTTCCGGGCAGGCCCTTGATTGTGCGACTTCTAGCCGCACTGCGAGTAGAAGATGTCGACGTAGTCGACGCCCATCCGCTTCAGCGACGCGTCCAGCGACCCGAGCAGGTACTTGCGGCTGCCCCACTCGCCGTACGGCCCCTCGTGCATCAGGTAGCCGGCCTTGGTGGAGAGCACCAGCTCCTCGCGGTGGGGCGCGAAGTCCTGGGCGAAGATCTTGCCGAAGTTGAGCTCGGCCGAGCCGGGGGGCGGGCCGTAGTTGTTGGCCAGGTCGAAGTGGGTGACGCCGAGGTCGAAGGCCCGGCGCAGGATCGCCCGCTGGGACCCGAGGGACTTGTCGTCGCCGAAGTTGTGCCAGAGGCCCAGCGAGATGGCGGGGAGCTTGAGGCCGCTGCGGCCGGTGCGCCGGTACTCCATGGAGTCGTAGCGCGAGGGCTCTGCCCGATAGGGATTGTTTTCAGTCACGATGTCCTCCCTATCACGTACTTGTGACGGGACCGAGTTGGGTGCCCGATCCCGCCGCGCAGTAATGTGGCGGACTTGGGGGACCGCATTCCGCACGGGGGCATTGCTCGGAGGGGCTGGAAGATCGTGAAGCTGCGCGACCTGGTGTACAGGCTCTACGCACGCCGGGTGGAAGGCCGTCTCGACCACGACGCGGCGCCCAAGCACATCGGCGTCATTCTGGACGGGAACCGCCGCTGGGCGAAGGCGTCCGGAGGCACCACGGAACAGGGCCACCAGGCCGGGGCCGACAAGATTTCCGAGATGCTGGGCTGGTGCACCGAGACGGACGTCGAGGTCGTCACCCTGTGGATGCTCTCCACGGACAACCTGGACCGGCCCGAGGTCGAGCTCCGCCCGCTGCTCAACATCATCGAGAACACCGTGCGGGGCCTCGCCGGCGACGGCCGCTGGCGCGTCCACCACGTCGGCAACCTCGACATCCTGCCCGCCGGGACGCAGACCGTCCTGAAGGAGGCCGAGGAAGCCACCCACGGCGTCGACGGCATACTCGTCAACGTCGCGGTCGGCTACGGCGGCCGCCAGGAGATCGCCGACGCGGTCCGCTCCCTCCTGCTGGAGCACGCGTCGAAGGGCACCTCCTTCGAGGAGCTCGCCGAGATCCTCGACATCGACCACATCGCGGAGCACCTCTACACGCGCGGCCAGCCCGATCCGGACCTGGTGATCCGCACCAGCGGCGAGCAGCGGCTGTCCGGATTCATGCTGTGGCAGAGCGCGCATTCCGAGTACTACTTCTGCGAAGTCTTCTGGCCCGCCTTCCGCAAGGTCGACTTCCTGCGCGCCCTGCGCGACTACGCCGCCCGCCACCGGCGCTACGGCACCTGACCCACCCGCCAGCCCCTCGCGTACGGCGCGGCAACGCTCCTGACCTGCGGCTGCCCGGCGTCCCCGCGGCGTCCAGCACCGGTGGCGGCGGACCCGGCGCGCTCCCCGGCGCGCGCCGGGTCCGTGCCCCGGCACGCCCCTGCCGGTCCCCGGGACCCCTCCGCCCGAGGCCTTCACCTGGGATTCACCGAGCGTCCGTCATATGCCGTGGCATGGCTGGACCCATTCGGGGAATATCCCTTGCAGGTCGATGCCCGATCCACGGGTATCGAGTCTCAGCGGACGGCATGGGGCCGTCCGCCCGGGAGGCCCTTTGCACCAGGACGCACGTGCGGTTCGCACGGCCGGAGTGGAGGGCCGGGAGTCGGCCCGCGCAGGGGTGCCGATGACCGGTCCGGTCTTCATGGCCCGACCTCTTCCGAGGGGGTACGTCCTTCCGTGGTGACCAGCACTAAGAGCCGCCTGCCCGACAGGCGGACCTACGTCCTCGACACCAGCGTTCTGCTGGCAGACCCCAACGCGATCTCCCGGTTCGACGAGCACGAGGTCGTGCTCCCGATCGTGGTGATCACCGAGCTGGAGGCAAAGAGGCACCATCCCGAACTCGGCTACTTCGCCCGTCAGGCCCTGCGCCTGCTCGATGAGTTCCGGGTCCTCCACGGTCGCCTCGACGCCCCCATCCCGCTGGGCGATCTCGGCGGCACCCTGCGTGTCGAGCTCAACCACTCCGACCCGAGCGTCCTGCCCGCGGGCTTCCGGTTGGGGGACAACGATTCGCGGATCCTCGCGGTCGCCCGCAACCTGCAGGCCGAGGGGTACGACGTCACGGTCGTCTCGAAGGACCTCCCCCTGCGCATCAAGGCCTCCTCCGTGGGCCTGATGGCCGAGGAGTACCGTGCCGAGCTCGCGATCACGGACGCCGGCTGGACCGGCATGAGCGAGCTCGCCCTTTCCGGCGAGCAGGTGGACCTCCTGTACTCGCAGGAGCGCCTGTACGTGCCGGAGGCCGCGGAACTGCCCGTGCACACCGGGCTCGTCCTGCAGTCCGAGCGCGGCAAGGCGCTCGGCCGGGTCACGGCCGACGGGAACGTCAAGCTCGTACGGGGTGACCGCGAGGCCTTCGGGCTGCACGGCCGCAGCGCCGAGCAGCGGATCGCGCTCGACCTCCTCCTCGATCCCGAGATCGGGATCCTCTCGATGGGCGGCCGGGCCGGCACCGGGAAGTCGGCGCTGGCGCTGTGCGCGGGCCTGGAGGCCGTACTGGAGCGGAGGCAGCATCAGAAGGTCATGGTCTTCCGGCCGCTGTACGCGGTCGGCGGCCAGGACCTCGGCTACCTCCCCGGGGACGCCTCCGAGAAGATGAGCCCCTGGGCGCAGGCGGTCTTCGACACGCTCTCGGCGGTCGCCGGGCGCGAGGTCATCGAGGAGGTGCTGAACCGGGGGATGCTGGAGGTCCTGCCGCTCACGCACATCCGCGGCCGCTCGCTGCACGACGCCTTCGTGATCGTGGACGAGGCGCAGTCGCTGGAGCGGAACGTCCTGCTGACCGTTCTGTCCCGGATCGGGGCCAATTCGCGGGTGGTTCTCACCCACGACGTGGCCCAGCGGGACAACCTGCGGGTCGGCCGGTACGACGGAGTCGTCGCCGTGGTCGAGAAGTTGAAGGGGCATCCGCTCTTCGCGCACGTCACGCTGACCCGCTCCGAGCGGTCCCCGATCGCCGCGCTGGTCACCGAGATGCTGGAGAACCTCTAGCCACGAAGGGGCTAAAAGCCCCATAGCGGGAAGGCGAGTTGGCGCCGCCCGGCAAAAGGCCCAGGAGCCTAGCCGGGCGGCGCCTTCGTGCACAGGGCTTTGGCGAAAACAACGGTGACGTACCAGGTGTGACCTTTCCCACGCAACGGATAATTGCCCTGCGGCGTCGAGGTCCGGCAGAGTCTGTTTTCCGTCAGGCCCCGCATACGGCACACCTGTATCTCCCGTGAGATGCGCGCAGTACCACTAACTCCACAGCCGATCGCCGTATGCCGCCCGGAGCATCACGCGGCACTCCCGCAAGGGAGTTGCCCACGGGCCCGCGCCTCCAGTGACCGCACCACCACGGAGGCCAGTGTCGAGGGGCACTATTGCGCCCGCGCGGTCACTGCGGACGCTGCTGGAAGGACACCGTGTGAGCCGGATCTCGGTTCGGGGATTCGCCGTGGCTTCAGCCACTGCGGTCACCACCGTCGGCGCAGTCGTGGGCGTTGCCACCGGCGACCCCACCTCGAACGATCTCGAGACGACCGCGTCCGGGACGACCCTCCTCACTGACATTCCGGTCGGCGAGCAGGCACAGGTCCAGAACGCGTCCCTGACGCAGCAGGCCGACGCCATCGCCCACGCCGCCGACGTCGACGCCAAGCGCTCGGCGGAGGAGGCGGCCCGCATCCAGGCCGCCCAGGACGCCAAGTCGAAGAAGGCCGACGCGCAGAAGGCCGCGGACGAGAAGGCGAAGAAGGAGCGCGAGGAGAAGGAGCAGGCCGCCAGCCGGTCCGCCTCCCGCGACGGATCCGACTTCGCGCCGCAGGGCTCGTACACGGTCGCCCAGGTCAAGGCCATCGCCCAGCAGATGGTCCCGGCGGGGCAGTTCCAGTGCTTCTCCAAAATCATCAACCAGGAATCCACCTGGAACTACCAGGCCGTGAACAAGTCCTCCGGGGCTTACGGTCTCGTCCAGGCCCTGCCCGGTTCGAAGATGGCCTCGGCCGGCGCCGACTGGCGCACCAACCCCGCCACCCAGATCGAGTGGGGTCTCAACTACATGAACGGCCGCTACGGCAGCCCCTGCGGAGCCTGGAACTTCCACCAGGCGAACGGCTGGTACTAGCCGACCGGACGAGGAGCGTGCCCGCGCGCCCCGGTCCCGAAGAGCCCCGCACCGTCCTACGGATGCTGTTGGTTAATCCG
>NZ_JAGGOW010000138.1 GCF_018614135.1 Streptomyces sp. ISL-66 | reverse complement strand
GCACCGCGGGAGCCGCCCCGGGAGCGGCCGGCGCCGCCGGTTCGCCGGGCCGGCCGGCCTGCGCACACGCCCGCCGTACGGCCTCGGCCAGCCGCTCCGGGCGCACGGGCTTCAGTACGTAGTCCACGGCCTTGAGGTCGAAGGCCTGTACGGCGAAACCCTCGTGGGCGGTGACGAACACGATCAGCGGCGGCCGCGCGAACCCGGCCAGCAGCCGGGCGATGTCCAGCCCGGTCAGCCCGGCCATGTGGATGTCGAGGAAGACCACGTCGATGCCGTCGGGCCCGTCGGGACCGCTCTCCAGTGCCCGGGTGATCCGGCGCAGCGCCTCGGTGGCGTCCGAGGCGCCTTCGGCGCTGTGCACGCGGGGATCGGAGCGCAACAGGTAGAGGAGCTCCTCGAGGAGGGGCTTCTCGTCGTCGACGGCCAGTACGCGCAGCATGGGGGGAGTCTAGGTTCCGCTTCCCTGCCGGGAAAAGTGCGCGGCCCCCGCCCAGGGGGGGAGGGGAGGCGGGGGCCGCGCGGCCGGATGGTCTGTGGGTGGCGTGCCGCGGGTCTACTGGACGGTGATGAGCTTGCCGTCGGGGGCGACCGCGTACCAGGTGCCGCCGACGCCCTGGCCGTTGACGTCGCCGGCCTTCTTGTCGCCGGTGAAGGTGTAGACGGGCCAGCAGTTCACCGTCTGCTGCTTCTGGCCGTCGGGGCGGTCCAGCACCAGGTAGTTCTTCTCGATGATGCCCTTGGCGTCGGCCCGCGCCACCGGGGGCACGACCGGCCACTTGGCCACGCAGTCTCCCTCGCACTTGGAAACCATGGGCCAGGCGGTGTCGGGCTTGAACCGGTAGACGCTCATCCCGTTGCCGTCGACGATGTGGTCGCCGAGCTTCGGGTCCTTGGCCACCGTCAGCGCGCCGGCGGCCGCTTTGGCGGCGGGGGCCGGGGCGGCCGCCTTCGCGGCCTTCTTCCCGTCGGGCGCGGCCGCGAACCAGGTCCCGCCGACGCCCTGGCCGTTGGTGTCGCCCGCCTTGGTGTCCTTGCCGAACCGGTACACGGGCCAGCCCGCCACCGTCAGCTGCTTGCTGCCGTCGGTACGGACCACCTCGCCCAGCAGCGCCGGGTCCGTGCCGGCCGCGGCGGTCGCATCGCCGGCCGCGACCACCGGCCAGGTCTTCGCGCAGTCGCCGTCGCAGTTCGACTTGGAGGGCTTCGCGGTGTCCTTGTCGAAGCGGTACAGGGTGAAGCCCGCGCTGTCGGTGAGGACCGGGCCGAGCTGCTCGTTCTGCGCGACGGCCAGCTGTCCGCCGGGCTCGGCGGCGGCGGCGTCGTCGGAGGCCGAGGCCGCGCCCGCGCCGTAGCCGTAGCCGTCGCCGCCCGCGGAAGGGCTCTCGGCCGGGGCGACCGCACCGGCCGGCTTGGTGGTGTCGCCCGCCGTGTCGTTCCCGCCGCAGGCGGTCGCGGCGCATGCGACGACGACCGCCACGGCCGCCAGGGTGGTTCCGCGCTTGATGCCCATCTTGATCTCTCCCACGTGAGTGTCCTCGCCTCCACCGCCGCGTCCGTCCGTCCGTCCATCCGTCCGTTCGGCGGCGGGTGCGTCGGCAACTGTGCGCAGGACACGCCTCGTCGGAGGCGTTGTGTTCAACCCTTTCGGTGTGGGCTGTTTCACTCACCCCGTACCGAACCCGGCCCGCCGCATGGCCGTGGCCACAGCGAGGCCGAGCGTGCGGTGTCCGGAGTCGTTGGGGTGCAGACCGTCCTCCAGGTGTTCGGGTCCCAGCAGGTCCCGCCCCGGCAGCAGGGTCAGCCGCTCGTCCCCGGCGGCGATCCGGTCGCGGGTGGCCCGCTCCATCGCGTCGCGCAGGGCGCCCAGGGTGGCGCCCAGCTTGTTCGGGGTGCGCTCGGCGTCGGGCCGCAGCAACGGCGAGAGGACCAGCAGCGGTGTCCGGGGGTGGCCCTGGCGGACCAGCTCGATGAAGGCGCGGGTGGTCTCGTACAGCAGCGGGACCGAAAACGGCACGCGGGACCAGCAGTTGGTGCCGAAAGCGAGGGTGAGGACGTCGGCGGGCAGAGCGGCGAGCTGCTCGGCGGTGGCGAGCTCCCCGCGAGCGGCGCCCGCGTAGCCGAGGTTGACGGTGTCCCAGCCGAGCGACCGCCCGGCGACCGCCGGCCAGCCGTGCGCGGGCCGGGTGGACCACCAGCCCTCGGTGATGGAGTCGCCGTGCACCACCCAGCGCGGGGCGGGCGGCGCGGGCGCGACCCGGCCGCCGATCCCGCGCACGCCGAGGATCAGCGGGGACTGGGTCTCGGGCGGGTGGACGGTGAACGGGCCGGGGCCGCCCGGCAGTTCGATGCGTACGACGGCCTCCGCGGCCGGCTCGGTGTACAGCTCGCGCACCACCCCGTGCCGGTCCCACAGGGCGAAGCCGTGCGCGACGTCGCGCAAGGCGTCGGTGGGGCCGGGCAAGGTCGCCCGGTAGCGGATCTCCACCGCCCGGGCGTCCTGCGCGGTGAACTCCAGGCGCACCCCGATGGGCAGGGAGGCCCGCTCGCCGGTGTCCCACGGCAGACGCATGGTGTCGCAGGGGTCGGCCCGCACCGGACGGCCCTCGTCCAGCCAGGCCACGCCGCGCAGGAAGGGGCCGGGGTCCTGCCAGGGCCCGGCGGCCGGCTCCGCCCCGGTCCGCCCCGTCTCCCCGGCCACCGTGACCCCCCTCTCCCCGGCCACCGTGGCCCCCGTCTCCCCGGCCACCGCGGCCTCGGTGGCCCCCGTCTCCCCGGCCGCCTCGGTCTCGACGGCGTCCTGGGCTGCTCGGCGCGTGCTCATTGCTGGCCTCCGGTCGTCGGATACGGGAACTTCACGCCTACCCCGCCGTCCACCACCAGCGTCTGCCCGGTGACGTACGAGGACTGCGGCGAGGCCAGGAAGTACAGCGCGGCGGCGATGTCCGCGGTCTCGGCGACCCGCCCCAGCGGGGCGTTCTCCGCGTTGCGCCGCCGCCCCTCGTCGCCCAGCAGGGCGGCGACCCGCGGGGTACACACCACCCCCGGTGCCACCGCGTTGACCCGTACCCCGCGCGGGCCCAGTTCGACCGCCGCGGAGCGCACCAATGACATCAGCCCGGCCTTCGCGGCCCCGTACGCGGCGTGCAGCGGCGCGGCCGTGAGCCCGGAGACGGAGGCGACGAAGACCAGTGGGCCGCCGCCGCCGGACGCGACGGCCTCGCCGCCGTACTGGACGGCCAGCCAGGCGTGGCGCAGCACCAGGTCGAAGTGCCAGTCCCAGCCGGCGTCGTCCAGCTCGGGCAGCGCCGCGTACCGGGCCATCCCGACGATGTCGACCACCCCGCCGACCGGGCGCCCGCCGAGCAGCAGCGGGGCCTCCGCGAAGAGCTCCCGGACGGCGCCGCGGCGCGTGACGTCGGCGGCGTACGGGATCCCCCCGGTCTCGGCGGCCACCGCCCGGGCCCGCTCCGGGTCCACGTCCACGCACAGCACCCGGGCGCCGCCGGCGGCCAGCGCGTGCGCGGTCTGGCGGCCGATTCCGTTGCCCGCGCCGAGCAGGACGAATCCACGGCCGTCGAGGCGGTGCAGCGCGCCGTAGTCGGGGACGGGGGAGGTGTCCGGGGACCCGGCCGCCGGTGGGGCGTCCAGGGACTCAGGCACCGGCCGGCTCCCGCCGCGGCCGGTAGCGGGCCAGCTCCGGGATGACCTCTTTGCCCAGGATCTCCAGCGTCCGCAGGATCTCCCGGTGCTCCAGGTATCCCCACTGGACGTAGCAGATGAGCTGGTCGACGCCGAGGTCCGCGTACCGCTTGGCCTTGGCGACGATCGTCTCCGCGTCTCCGATGAGGATCATGTCCCCGTCGCTGAACTCCCGTACCGGCACGCTGCCTTCGAGGATCGGCGTGAGCAGCGGGAACGTCCGCTCGCGCTCCTCGGGGCTCAGGTGCGGCAGCTCCCATTCCAGGGTGAACCGCGCGAGGTTCGAGTACCACCAGGCGACGGAGTCCCACACGCGGGCGTCCGGCTCGGTGCGCGGCGCCGTCGCGTGGACGAGCGTGTAGGCGGCGACCCGGTCCGTCGTGACGTCGGTGAGCGGGCGCGGGGAGGCGGCGGCCGTCCGGTAAGCGGCCACCTGGCGGGCCATCGCCTCCAGCGGCTGCATGATCGAGAAGGAGAGCAGTCCGAGGCCGTGCCCGCCCGCGACCTCCGCCGAGCCGGGGGAGGTGGCCGCCATCCAGGCGGGCGGGTGCGGATCCTGCACCGGCTTGGGGGTGACCATGCGGCGCGGGAAGCGGAAGCGGTCCGACGCGTAGGTGAAGTACTCCTCGCGCCACATCCCGGTGACGATCTCGATGGCCTCGCGCCAGTCGTCCCGGGACTTCTCCCGGTCCACGCCGAAGGCCGTCTGCTCCATGGGCGTGGAGCGGCCGGTGCCCCATTCCACCCGGCCGCCCGAGAGCACGTCGACGGTGGCCACCTTCTCCGCGATGCGCTGCGGCGGGGTGAAGCCGAAAGGGGTCAGCGTGACGCCGAAGCCGAGCCGGATCCTCTCGGTGAGCCCGGCCAGGTGCCCGAGGAGGACCTCGGGGGCCGGGCAGTGCGAGCGGCCCTCGCGGAAGTGGTGCTCGACCGCCCAGACGGTACGGAAGCCCATCCGGTCGGCGAGCCGGATCTGCTCCACCGCCTCCCGGTAGGCGCGCTGCTCGGCGGCCCGCTGGCCGTGCGGATGGGTTCCCGGCCAGGGGCGCGGTACGTCGATCTCGTAGAGCACGTCCAGATCCATGGCGGCACGCTGCGACAGATCTGACGAAGTGTCAATAATGGGGGTCGCGGAGGGGCTGCGCAGCGATCGATCATCCGTACGCAACAAAGGACCATTCTGGACAGATCCGCGCAACGATCATCCGCCAATGTGCAAGGATGGTGCATTACGGGCGGTATCACTCAGCTCGTAGGCTCACTCGCTGTACGTGGAGTGGCGAGGACCGCCTGCTCGGCGGTCCCCCATGCCCAGGCCTTCGGCCTGCTACTGCTCCGGACCGCTGCGGTCGACGCCTGCCCACCCCACCCGCAGTGACAAAGGAGTCCCCTCGTGCTCGATCACGGCCAGGCGCCACCGCTCACCTCCGCGCCCAGTAGGCCCGTCCATCCGCTGATGCGCCGCAAGCCCGTCGAGCAGCTCGTCGCCGAGGGCGGACAGGGCGAGGGCGGCTCGCTGCGCCGCTCGCTCACCATGTGGCAGCTGACGATGATCAGCATCGGCGCCACCCTGGGCACCGGCATCTTCGTCGTCCTCGGCACGGCGGCCCCCAAGGCCGGCCCGGCCGTGACGATCTCCTTCGTCATCGCCGGCCTCACCGCTCTGTTCTCGGCGCTCTCCTACGCGGAGCTGGCCGGATCGGTCCCGGTCTCCGGGTCCTCGTACTCGTACTCCTACGCCACCATGGGCGAGCTCGTCGCCTGGATCTGCGGCTGGTGCCTGGTCCTGGAGTACGGCGTGTCCGTCGCGGCGGTCGCCGTCGGCTGGGGCGAGTACCTCAACGAACTGCTCGACGGCACGATAGGCATCACGATCCCCGACGCCGTCTCGCACCCGGCGGGCGACGGCGGCTTCATCAACCTGCCCGCCCTGGTCGTCGTCCTGCTCGCCATGGTCTTCCTGATGCGCGGCGCCAAGGAGAGCGCCCGGATCAACTCGGTCATGGTCGGCGTGAAGATCGTCACCCTGCTGCTCTTCATCGGCATCGGCTTCATGGGGATCAAGGCCGGCAACTACGCCCCCCTCGCGCCGCTCGGCATCACCGGCATCAGCGCAGGCGCCGCCACCCTCTTCTTCTCCTACATCGGCTTCGACGCCGCCTCCACCGCCGGTGAAGAGGCCAAGAACCCCAAGCGCGACCTGCCCCGCGCGATCATGCTCTCCCTGCTGATCGTCACCGTGCTGTACGTCCTCGTGGCGTTCGTCGCCGTCGGCGCCATGCCGTGGCAGGACTTCGAGGGCACCGAGGCCGCGCTCGCGCAGATCATGACCGACGTCTCCGGCCACACCTTCTGGGGCGTCGTCCTCGCCGCCGGCGCCGTGGTCGCCATCGCGTCCGTCGTCTTCGCCGTGCTCTACGGCCAGACCCGCATCCTCTTCGCCATGTCCCGCGACGGCCTCATCCCCAAGGTGTTCGCCAAGGTCGACGCCAAGAGCGGCGCACCCCGCGCCAACGTGGTGATCGTCTCCCTCTTCTGCGGAGTCCTCGCCGCCTTCATCCCGCTGGGCAAGCTCGCCGACGCCACCAGCATCGGCACCCTCTTCGCCTTCGGTCTGGTGAACGTCGCCGTCGTCATCCTGCGCCGCACCCGGCCGGACATGTCGCGCACCTTCAAGGTGGCGCTGTTCCCCGTCACCCCGATCCTCGGCCTCATCGCCTGCGGCTACATGATGTTCAGCCTGGACACCG
This sequence comes from Streptomyces sp. ISL-66, assembly GCF_018614135.1. GTDB lineage: Bacteria > Actinomycetota > Actinomycetes > Streptomycetales > Streptomycetaceae > Streptomyces. The sequence continues at coordinate 28,713 of NZ_JAGGOW010000138.1, read as the reverse complement.
CCACGTGGATCGTCTTCGGTGGCTGGATGGCCGTTGGCCTCGTGTTCTACTTCCTGTACGGCATCCGCCGCTCCCGACTGGCCACTGAAGAACCGGCCGCAGCAGAGAAGTGATCCACGCGCAGTGCGACTGAACGATCTCGACGAACGCATCGTGCACGCCCTCGCCGAGGACGCCCGCCGCTCCTACGCGGACATCGGCTCCGAGGTCGGGCTCTCCGCCCCCGCCGTGAAACGGCGCGTCGACCGGCTGCGCGCCGAGGGAGCCATCACCGGCTTCACCGTGCGCGTCGACCCCGCCGCCATGGGCTGGGAGACCGAGGGCTTCATCGAGATCTACTGCCGCCACAACACCTCGCCCGACGACATCCGGCGAGGGCTGGGGCGCTACCCCGAGGTGGTGTCCGCGTCGACCGTCACCGGCGACGCGGACGCCCTCGTCCAGATCTTCGCCTCGGACATGCGCCACTTCGAGCGGGTCCTGGAGCGGATCGCCGGCGAGCCCTTCGTGGAGCGCACCAAGTCGGTGCTCGTCCTCTCCCCGCTGCTGCGCCGCTTCACCTCCGGCGCGCCGGCGTAGCCGTCCGGTCCGGTCCGACCGCCTTCTCCCGCCCGTCCCGGCGCTCCCGCCTGTCCCGGCGCTCCCGCCTGTCCCGGCGCTCCGGCCTGTCCGAGACGGTCCTGGCGCCCCTCCCGGCCCGGGACGGGCGCCACAGCGCGCGGCGCTCCTCCTCGTTCAGGCCGCCCCACACCCCGAACGGCTCCCGCGTGCGCAGCGCGTACTCCAGGCACGCCGTCCGGACCGGGCAGTCGGCGCATATCCGCTTCGCGGCCTCGTCGCGCTGCTCCCGGTCCTCCCCCCGCTCGCCCGGGGGATGGAAGAACGGGGCCGAGCCCAGACCGCGGCAAGCCGCCCGGGACTGCCACTGCCAGTGGTGGAGGGCGGAACCGGGCAGCCGGGTGACGTCGGACGTGGGGGGCGCGGGGGGCCGGGGGGACAGGGCGGACCTGGTGGACGCGGTGGTCCCGGAGTCCCTGTGCATCATGGCGGTGGGTTCCCTTCGCGAGTGCGGTCGACGGACGCTCTCCTGCGCGTGTGACCGCTCCGCGCCGTGCCAAACCGCGCGTATGCGAAGGGCAGCCGGCTACGCGAAGGGCAGCCGGCGCTGGAGCGCGATGCGCGGGCGGTCGCGCGGAGGGGCGAAGGAGAACGGAGCCGGTACGGGCGGACCGGGGGAGCGGGCCGCAACGGCCGTACGGTCAAGCCGTGTCAAGCCTTCGTGTCGGGCGTGCGGAGCCCGATGAAGAGCGGCTCCCGGCGCAGGGTGAACCCCATGGTCTCGTAGAGCCCGATCGCCGAGGTGTTCTGCGCTGCCGCGTGCAGGAACGGACTGTCCCCGCGCTCCTCCACGGCGGCCACCACCGCGCGGATCAGCCGCCCGGCCAGCCCCTTGCCGCGGTGCTCGGGGTGCGTGCACACCGCGCTGATCTCCGACCAGCCCGGCGGGCGCATCCGCTCGCCCGCCATCGCGACGAGCCGGCCGCCGCTGCGGATCCCGAGGTACGTGCCCAGCTCGACGGTGCGCTTCGAGAAGGGGCCGGGCCGGGCCAGTGCGACCAGCTCCAGCATCTCCGGCACGTCGGTGGCGCCCAGCCGGACGGTCTGCGGATCCTCCTTGCCCCGCACCGGCCGGCCGTCCAGCTGCACGCCCGGCAGCGACAGCAGGGTCTGCCAGCCGGAGGGCGGGGTGAGCAGCCCGGTCAACCAGACCTCCTGGCCGGGGCCGGCGAGCTCGGCCAGATCGGCCCACGCGTGCGGGTCCTCGGGGTCGCAGAGCGCGGCGAACGGGGACACGGACGCCGGATAGCGGGCGGCGAGCCCGGCGGGCCCGGTCTCGGCGAAGTCCCGGTGCGGGCCTTCGAGCGCCGCCCAGACGGGATTGTCGAGGACGGAACCGGGCCGGGACTGGGCGGACATGGGCGGAGCTTCCTTCCCTCGGCGCGGGCACTCTTGACGGCCCCGGGCGGTGGTATGAGACGGCGATCGTCAGCCTAACGGGGGCCGCGGACACGAGGGGGACCCGGTGGACCAGCTCACGACGCCACCCGCTCCCCTCCGCCGCTCCTGGCTCGCCCGCCGCCCGCACATCGATCTCCTCCGCGTCTGCAGCGCCTCGGCCCCGGCCGCCTGAAGCCCGCCGGGCCCGCGCGCACGCCCCCGGCCCGCACGCCCCCGGCCCGCACGCCCCCGGCCCTTCGGCCCCCGGCCCTTCGGCCCCCGGTCCTTCGGCCCCCGGTCCTTCGGCCCCCGGTCCTTCGGCCCCCAGGCCTCCCCGGCCCTGGTCCGTACGGCGCGAGAGACGTACGTCTCCGCACACAGGCAGGCACGGGAGAGATCGCCGTGTCCCAGACCCATGTCCAGATCCCGGCGCAGCCGCAGCCCCACCCCAGCCCGCGCGGCCCCTGCGCGGGCGGATCGGGGCCGGGTTCTCGCCCGTCCCGCACCGCTACCGGCTCTATCTCGCCGCCGACGACTGTCCGAGCTGCCTCGGCGTCGCCTCCGCACTCGCCGACCTCGGACTCCGGGACGCCGTCGCCGTGACCGTCTTACGCCCCGGCCGCGACGCCGCGGGGCACGACGCGCTCCGGCTCGCCCATGAGGCCGCCGGACACCGCGGGGAGGGTACGCTCACCGTCCCCGCCCTGTGTGACGGCTGGAGCGGCCGGGTGGTCTCCCACCACGCCCCCGACATCCTCGAAGGCCTGCGCCGCCTCAGCGCGCACCCGGCCTTCCACGAGGCCTCGTAAAACCACCCGGAGCGGCCCATCGGACAGCCTGTCGGCACCCCGCGCAACGAATCGCCGCCTCCGGCCCGCAACGCGCAACGAATCGATGCGCGGAGCGCAACGGTCACGGCTTGTCCCGATCGAACGCGCGCACGTACCGTCTAAGGACCCCCACCCCTCCTGCCACAGAGGTACGCTCATGCCCCCGCTGCGCACTGCCCTCCTCCAGAGCTCCGGACGGCTCGGCGACACCGCCGACAACCTGACGGCGCTCGACGAGGCCGCGGCGCGCGCCGCACAGGCGGGGGCCGGGCTCCTCGTGACCTCGGAGATGTTCCTGACCGGCTACGCGCTGGAGATCGAGGACATCGCCCGGCTCGCCGAACCGGCCGACGGCACGTCCGCCCGCGCCATCGGCGAGATCGCCCGCCGCCACGGGGTCGCCGTGCTCTACGGCTACCCCGAGCGCGACGGGGGCGCGGTCTACAACGCGGCGCAGCTCGTCGGCCCCGACGGGGCCCGGCTGGCGAACTACCGCAAGACCCACCTCTTCGGCTGCTTCGAACAGGACGCCTTCACCCCGGGCGACACCCCGGTGGTCCAGGCGGACCTGAACGGTCTGCGCATCGGCGTCATGATCTGCTACGACGTGGAGTTCCCCGAGAACGTCCGGGCGCACGCGCTCGCCGGCACCGACCTCCTCCTGGTGCCGACCGCGCAGATGCACCCGTTCCAGTTCGTCGCCGAACAGCTCGTCCCCGTACGGGCCTTCGAGAACCAGATGTACATCGCGTACGTCAACCGCACCGGCCCGGAAGGCGAGTTCGAGTTCGTCGGCCTCAGCTGCCTCGCGAGCCCGGACGGGGTCACCCGGACCCGCGCCGGACGCGGGGAGGAGCTCGTGTTCGGCGAGGCCGACCCCGAGCTGCTGCGCGCCTCGCGCGAGACGAACCCGTACCTGCGCGATCGCCGCCCCGGTCTGTACGCCTCCCTCGTCTGACCGCGGTCCCGCACAGCGCCCCCCGCCTGCCCCTCCCCCCTGCCCCACCCCGCTAGGAGCCGTACCCCATGACGTCCACGGTGCCCACCACCGCCGTCCCGCACAGCGACGGCCAGCCCCCGATCACCATGTTCGGGCCGGACTTCCCGTACGCGTACGACGACTTCCTCGCCCACCCGGCGGGTCTGGGCCAGATACCGGCGACCGAGCACGGCACCGAGGTCGCCGTCATCGGCGGCGGGCTGTCCGGCATCATCTCCGCCTACGAGCTGATGAAGATGGGCCTCAAGCCCGTCGTCTACGAGGCCGACCAGATCGGCGGCCGGCTGCGCACGGTGGGCTTCGAGGGCACCGGCACGGACGAACTGACCGCGGAGATGGGCGCGATGCGCTTCCCGCCGTCCTCCACGGCGCTCCAGCACTACATCGACCTCGTGGGCCTGGTCACCGAGCCCTTCCCGAACCCGCTCTCCCCGGCCACGCCCTCCACGGTCGTGGACCTCAAGGGCGAGTCGCACTACGCCGAGACCATCGCCGACCTCCCGCAGATCTACCGCGACGTCGCCGCCGCGTGGAACGACTGCCTCGACGAGGGCGCCGACTTCTCCGACATGAACACCGCGATGCGCGAGCGGGACGTCCCGCGCATCCGCGAGATCTGGGCGAAGCTGGTCGAGAAGCTCGACAACCAGACCTTCTACGGGTTCCTCTGCGAGTCGGAGGCCTTCAAGTCCTTCCGCAAGCGCGAGATCTTCGGCCAGGTCGGTTTCGGCACGGGCGGCTGGGACACCGACTTCCCGAACTCGATCCTGGAGATCCTGCGCGTCGTCTACACCGAGGCCGACGACCACCACCAGGGCATCGTGGGCGGTTCGCAGCAGCTTCCGCTGCGGATGTGGGACCGCGAGCCGGAGAAGATCGTCCACTGGGCGCAGGGCACCTCGCTCTCCTCGCTGCACGGCGGCACCCCCCGTCCGGCGGTGACCCGGCTGCACCGCACCGCGGGCAACCGCATCACGGTCACGGACGCCTCGGGCGACATCCGCACCTACCGCGCGGCGATCTTCACGGCCCAGTCGTGGCTGCTCCTGTCCAAGATCGCGTGCGACGACTCGCTCTTCCCGATCGATCACTGGACGGCGATGGAGCGCACCCACTACATGGAGTCGTCCAAGCTCTTCATCCCGGTCGACCGCCCGTTCTGGCTGGACAAGGACGAGGAGACGGGCCGCGACGTCATGTCGATGACCCTGACCGACCGCATGACCCGCGGCACGTACCTCCTGGACAACGGGCCGGACAAGCCCGCCGTCATCTGCCTCTCGTACACGTGGTGCGACGACAGCCTGAAGTGGCTGCCGCTGTCCGCGAACGAGCGGATGGAGGTCATGCTGAAGTCCCTCGGCGAGATCTACCCGAAGGTCGACATCCGCCGCCACATCATCGGCAACCCGGTGACCGTGTCGTGGGAGAACGAGCCGTACTTCATGGGCGCGTTCAAGGCCAACCTGCCGGGCCACTACCGCTACCAGCGGCGCCTGTTCACCCACTTCATGCAGGACCGCCTCCCCGAGGACAAGCGCGGCATCTTCCTCGCGGGCGACGACATCTCCTGGACGGCGGGCTGGGCGGAGGGCGCCGTCCAGACGGCCCTGAACGCCGTCTGGGGCGTGATGCACCACTTCGGCGGCTCCACGGACGCCACCAACCCCGGCCCGGGCGACGTCTACGACGACATCGCCCCGGTCGAACTCCCGGAGGACTGACCCACCCGCCCCCTCCGGCCCCCTGACCACGGGCCGCCCCCGCCCCCGCGCACGAACGCGGCGGCGGCCCGTACTCATGCCCGGGGCGGGCGCTCCCACTCCGCGTCGCCGCGCCAGACGGCCCGCCAGCGCGACTCGCACGCGGTCCAGCGGCGGACGTCGTCGACCGCCTCCACGGTCGATGGACCCTGTTGTACCCCGCAGTGCGCGCACAGCCGGTACACGCGGTGGCCGTCGCTCCAGCTCAGGCCGCCGTGGTCGGCCCCGCAGACCGCGCACCCCTCGCCCGTGTACTCCCGCGCCCGCAGGATCCGGGGCATCACCTCGGCCAGCGGGCCGAGCGGATGGAACTCCGGGTTCGGGCACCACACCAGGGGCCGAGGCTCGGGCGGATCCGGCAGACGGAGTCCGGCGCGCTTCTGGAGCCGTCGCCCTTCCTGCCAGGCCAGGATGCCGGGCACCCAGACCTCCCGTGCGGCGTGCAGTTCCTCCACTGCCCGGACCAGCGAGTCGGGGTCCCGGGCCGGGTCCCGGGGGATGGCCGCGCTGCCGCGCAGGTGGTGGAAGGTGGCACGCAGGCCGTACGGGGCGAACTGGGTCAGGCAGGTGCGGAGCGCCGACAGCCGCCGGTACGCGGGCAGCGCCGGGTCGTGCACGCGGAGCCGGTGCGTGGCGAAGCTGGTCATGCCCGCGAGCGTAGGCGCGGGCGCTCCGAGCCCGCACCCGGGTTCAGGCCCGGCCGTGCCCGTCCGGTCGTGCCCGTCCGGTCGTGCCCGTCCGGCCGTGTCGGTCCGCCCGCGGTCAGCCCGTCGGGGTCAGCAGGCAGCGGCCCACCAGGCCGACGCCCGCGTCCAGGGAGTCGGTGAACTCCTCCGCCAGGTCGGGGGAGCGGCGCAGGGACCACAGCAGGCGGGCCGAGGCCCAGGCGCCCGCGCGGGCCCGGTCCAGGCTCCACGCGCCGAGCAGGTGCGTCAGCGGGTCCGCGACCTCCAGTACGTCCGGGCCCGGCATCAGGTCCTCCCGGATCTGCTCCTCCAGGGAGACCAGCGTGTCCCCGACCCGGTCGAAGTCCGCTTCGAGGGCGGCCGGTTCGCAGTCCAGGGAGCGGCAGGTGGCGACCACCGCCAGCGCCAGGTCGTGGCCGATGTGCGCGTTGATCCCGGCCAGCGCGTGCTGGAGCGGCCGGATCCCCGGGTGGCGTCGGTACTGGAGCAGCGGCCGCCAGCACGCCGGGGCCCGGTCCGCCTCCACCGCCGTCAGGTAGCGCTCGGCGAAGCGGACGCTGAGCGTCTGCGCCCGGCGCGGCGAGGGGAACGCGCCGTGCGAGATCCGCTCGTGCAGCGTCTGCGTCACCGTGAGGTACACCCGGTTGAAGACGGCGACGCCGTCCCGCTCGGGGAGCCGCTCGTCCAGGGCGCGCATCCGCGCCAGCACCGCTTCCATGGGGACCATGGGAGGCAGCGTCGCAGCCGCGGGCCGGGATCAGGGGAACTTGGCCGTACGCTTCCCCGGTTCGGGCGAAACTACGTCAACCCCGCTTGTCCCCGGGGTTCCCGGCGGCATCCGGCGGGCCCCCGACGGCCGTTGCGGCGTCCGTTCCGCCGTCCGTCCCGGCGTCCGTTTCGCCCGTCGGCTCGTCGTACGCCGACGTCCCCGAGTCCAGCAGGGGTTCCTGCTCCTTCAGGTGGGCCGGCGCGAAGTACCGCAGCGCGTGGTAGCCGGTGATGACGACGATCGTGCCGAGCGCGATCCCGCCCAGCTCGAAGCTGTCGCTGACGTGCAGCTTGACCCCGCCGACGCCGATGATGATGCCCGCCGCCGCCGGCACCAGGTTCAGCGGATTGCGCAGGTCCACCCGGCCGTTGATCCAGATCTGCGCACCGAGCAGGCCGATCATTCCGTACAGGATCACGGTGATCCCGCCCAGCACCCCGCCCGGGATCGCCGCGACGACCGCGCCGAACTTCGGGCACAGGCCGAAGAGGAGCGCGAAGCCGGCCGCCGCCCAGTAGGCCGCCGTCGAGTACACCCGGGTCGCCGCCATGACGCCGATGTTCTCGGAGTACGTGGTGTTCGGCGGGCCGCCGAGCGCGGTGGAGAGCATCGACGCGGCGCCGTCGGCCGCGATGGCGGTGCCGAGCTTGTCGTCGAGCGGGTCGCCGGTCATCTCCCCGACGGCCTTGATGTGTCCGGCGTTCTCCGCGATGAGCGCGATGACGACCGGCAGCGCGATCAGGATCGCGGACCACTCGAAGGCCGGCCCGTGGAAGCTCGGCAGGCCGGCCCAGTCGGCCTTGGCGACCCCGGACAGGTCGAGCCGCCAGTGGTCCACGGCCTCCGGCCCGCCCACCGTGGAGTGGATCTTGCCGAAGACCAGGTCGAAGACCCAGGAGATGCCGTACCCGAAGACCAGGCCGAGGAAGATCGCGATGCGCGACCAGAAACCCCGCAGGCACACCACGGCCAGCCCGGTGAACAGCATGGTCAGCAGTGCCGTCCACTGGTCCTGCGGCCAGTACGTCGACGCCGTCACCGGCGCGAGGTTGAAGCCGATCAGCATCACGACCGCGCCCGTCACCACCGGCGGCATCGCCGCGTGGATGATCCGCGCCCCGAACCGCTGCACGGCCAGCCCGGCCAGGAACAGCGCCGCGCCCACCACGAAGACCGCGCCCGTGACGACCGCGCTGTTCCCGCCGCCCGCCCGGATCGCCGCCGCGACGCCCACGAAGGAGAGCGAGCAGCCCAGGTACGAGGGGACCCGCCCGCGCGTAGCGAGCAGGAAGATGACGGTGGCGACGCCGGACATCATGATGGCGAGGTTCGGGTCCAGGCCCATCAGGACCGGCGCGACGAAGCTCGCTCCGAACATCGCCACCACGTGCTGGGCGCCGAGCCCGGCGGTCCGCGGCCACGTCAGCCGCTCGTCCGGCCGCACCACCGCTCCGGGAGCGGGCGTCCGCCCGTCTCCGTGCAGGGTCCAGCGCACGCCGAGGCCCATGTTCCACCACTTCCGTTGGTCGGTCCGGTCGCGCCACGAGGCCGTGGGCGGCCAGCCGACATATTACGGTCGGAGAGCAGCGGGTTCGTCCCGGTCGGCGGCCGCGGACCCGGCGGTGACCGGCCGCTGCCGCAGCACCGTCGCCCCCAGGATCAGCGCGAACGCCAGCAGCGTGACCAGCCCGAACGACACGACCAGCGAGGTCGCGTCCGCCACCGCGCCGATCGCCGACGGGGCGATCAGCCCCGAGGTGTACGTGATCGTCGCGACCCCGGCGATGGCCTGCGCCGGGGCGGGCCCGCTGCGGGCGGCCGCCGCGAAGGCCAGCGGGACCACCACCGCGATGCCGAGTCCGATCAGCCCGAAGCCGGCCAGGGCCGCGGCCGGATGCCGGACCGTCACCAGGAGCAGCCCGCCCGCGGTGGCCAGTACGCCGCCCGCGCGGACCGTCCGTACCGCCCCGAACCGGTCCACGACCTTGTCCCCGGAGAGCCGGGCCAGGGCCATGGTGAGCGCGAAGGCGGTGGTGGAAGCGGCGGCGAGGCCGGCGTCCGTGCCCAGGACGTCCCGCAGGTACACCGCGGACCAGTCCATGCTCGCGCCCTCCGCGAAGACCGCGCAGAAGCCGATCGCGCCGATGAACAGCGCGGACTTGGGGGGCAGCGCGAAGTGCGGCGGAGCCTCCGCGTCCGTGTCGGTGCGCAGGTCCAGGACGCCCCGTACGGCGACCAGCCCGGCCGCGGTCAGCGCGAGCGCGGCGATCAGGTGGTGGAGACGGGCGTCGGCGCCGGTGTGCGCGGCGAGGGTGCCGGCCGCCGAGCCGATCAGGGCGCCCACGCTCCACATGCCGTGCAGCGAGGACATGATGGAACGCTTCAGCCGGTTCTCGGTCTCCACGCCCAGCGCGTTCATCGCCACGTCCGCCATACCGGCGGTGGCCCCGAAGACGAAGAGCGCGAAGCAGAGCGTCACGAGGTTCGGGGCGAGGCTCGGGAGGAGGAGGGAGAGCGTCCACAGGGCCAGCAGCACCCGCAGCGCGGCGCGCGCGCCGAGCCGGTGGTTGATCCTCCCGGCCAGCGGCATCATCAGCGCGGCGCCGAGGGCGGGGAAGGCGAGGGCCAGGCCCAGGGTGCCCGCACTGAGCTGCGCGTGGTCCTGGATCCAGGGGATGCGGGTGGCGAAGGAGCCGGTGACCGCGCCGTGGGCGCAGAAGACGGCGGCGATCGCGAAGCGGGCGTGGCGCAGTCGCGCCGGGCTGAGGTCGGTTTCCCCGGTCATGACCCGTAAACTATCAGGGACCCTGCCTGATAGTTAATCCCCCGAGCTCATAAGATGGGCGCCGTGACCCCTGCCAAGGCCCTGACCGCCAGCACCGCTCCCGTCATCGCGGCCAGTACCCCTGCTCCTGACACCGCCGCCGCCGGGACCGCTCGTGCCGCTGCCGCTGCCGCTGCCGCTTCCTCTGCCGCTCCGGCCGCTGCGGTTCCTGCCGCTCCGGCCGCTGCCGCCGTTGCCGTCGTCCCGTCCCCCGCCTCCCCGAGCACGGCCCGCGCCATCAACGACCGGCTCGCGCTGCGACTGCTCCAGGACGAGGGCGCCCTGACCGCCACCCAGCTCAAGAAGCTGACCGGCCTGTCCCGCCCCTCCGTCGCGGATCTGGTGGAACGGCTCACCGAGGCCGGACTGATCGAGGTCGTCGGCGAATCCGGCGAGCAGCGGCGCGGACCCAATGCCCGGCTGTACGGGATCGTCGCGCGGCGGGCGTACCTGGCGGCGCTGGACGTACGGACCGACAGCGCGACCGCGGTGATCACGGACCTCCTCGGACGCCCGCTGGCCGAGGCCGCCCTGCCGGTGGACGCGGTCGAGGAGGCCGTCGACCGCCTGGAGGAGCTGTCGCGGGAGGCGGGAGCGGACCGGCTCCACACGGTGGTCGTCGGCGCACCCGGCCTGGTCGCGCCGGGCAGCGGCGAACTCGCCGACACCATCCGGCTGCCCGGCTGGCACCGGGACCTGGTGGCGGCGCTGCAGCGGCGGCTGCCGTCGGTGGTCGTCGTGGAGAACGAGACCAACCTGGCGGCCCTGGCCGAACAGCGGGTCGGCGCGGCCCGGGACGTCGACTCCTTCGTCCTGCTGTGGCTCGGCGCGGGTGTCGGCGCGGCCGTGGTCCTGGACGGCCGGCTCCGCCGGGGTGCCTCCGGAGGAGCGGGCGAGATCGGCTTCCTGCCCGTGCCCGGCACCGGCGGACTGCCGTCGGCCACCGACTGCTCGGGCGGCTTCCACGCCCTCGCGGGCCGCAGCGCCGTCGCCGCGCTGGCGGCCGGACACGGCTACCGCGGGCCGGTGGAGGAGGCCGTCGCGGGCGCCGCCGGAGAGGCCTTCCTCGACGCCCTCGCCGAGCGGCTCTCCCTCGGCGCCGCGGCCGTGACGGCCGTCCTCGACCCCGGCTGCGTGGTCCTCGGCGGTGAACTCGGTCGCGCGGGCGGGCCCGGACTCGCCGCCCGGGTCGCCGCCCGGCTGACCACCCTGACCCCCGTCACCACCGAGGTCCGCGCCACCGCCCTCGGCGGCCCGGCCGTCCTCACGGGCGCCCGCCTCGCCGCCCGCGAGGCGGCCCAGGCGGTGCTGTTCGGCTGAGCCGGGCGGGGCGTGCCGGGCCGACCTGGCAGGGCCTCCTCCCGTACGGGTGCCCGTACGGGCCTTCCGGTACGGGCCGCCGGGACGGCCTCCCGGGACGGCCTCCCGGTAGGGCCTCCTGGTACGGGCCTCCCCATACGAGCTCCCCGCGTCCGGCGGCGGCCGGGGGTTTCCCCTACTCCCGACCGGGTGGGCTGCCGGATGTGCCCGCCCCCTCGTCCTCCCGGATCCTGGAGGGAGTCAGGAACTTCGGCGAACGGGGACAGCACGATGGCCGGCACGGGTATACCCGCACCCACGCGTACGGGCACTTCCGCGCCCGTGTCCACGACGCCCGTGTCCACGACGCCCGTGTCCACGACGCCCGTGTCCACGACGCCCGTGTCCACGACGCCCGTGTCCACGACGCCCGTGTCCACGACGCCCGCGTCCACAACGCCCGCGTCCGCAACGGCATCGGCACCCGCGCGGCCGCACCGCCGCACGCTGCGCCGCGCGGCGGCCACCGCCCTGCTCCTCGCGCTCGCCACCGCCGCTACCACCACCGCCGTCGGCCCCGCCGGGGCGGCCACCGGGGAGGCGGGACGCACCCCCGCGGGCCCCGTCGGCGTCTGGCAGCTCGACGGATACGGCACCGTGCTGCGCGTGGAGTCCGGCCGTCTCCAGGAGTACCAGCTCACGGCCGTCAGCTGCCTGCCCGGCCAGAGCGCCGGGCGCGTCCCGGGCGGCGGCCCCTTCCGCTACGCCACCGAGGACGGGGAGGTCCTCACGGTGCGCCCCGGGTCCGTGCACGTCAACGGCTCGGTCGGCGACCGAGCCACCCGCCGCCTCGCCGCCCTGCCCGACCTGTGCCGCCACGCTCCCGACCCGGGCCCGGCCGCGGACCCGGTCGCCACCTTCGACGTCTTCTGGCGGACCTTCGCGGAGAACTACCCCTTCTTCGCCGCCAAGGGCGTCGACTGGAACGCCGTACGCGAGAGCCACCGCCCCCGGGTGCACGCGGGTACCACCGAGGACGAACTCTTCGCCGTCTTCCGGGAGATGCTCGCCCCCCTGCACGACGCGCACGTCCACCTCTCCGGCGACGACCGGTTCTTCGGCGAGGGCCGCCCGGGGACCGCGATCCCGACCCCCGAACTCGAGACCCGCGTCAAGGCGTACGTCCAGGAGGTGGACCTCGGCGGACGCGCGCCGCTGGAGTTCGCCCAAGGCCGCGTCTCCTACGCCGACCTGCCCGACGGCCGCGGCTACCTGCGCCTGTCCGGATTCGACGGTTACACCGAGAGCGGGGACTTCGCCTCCGAGAGCGCCGAGTTCGACCGGGCCCTGGACACCGTCTTCACCGCCGAGCGCACCGCCCGCCTGCGCGGCCTGGTCATCGACCTGCGCGTCAATGGCGGCGGCTCCGACGAGCTCGGCCTGCGGCTGGCCGCCCGGCTCACGGACCGCCCGTACTTCGCGTACGCCAAGCGCGTGCGCAACGACCCCGCCGACGCGACCCGGTTCACCCGCCCGCAGCCCCTGTACGTCCAGCCCGCGCAGGACCCCCGCTACACCGGCCCGATCGCCGTGCTCACCGGTGGGTCCACGGTGAGCGCGGGCGAGACCTTCACCCAGGCCCTCCTGGAGCGCCCCGGCCGGACGGTGCGCATCGGGCAGCCGACCCAGGGGGTCTTCTCCGACGTCCTCGGCCGCACCCTCCCCAACGGCTGGGAGCTCGGCCTGCCCAACGAGCAGTTCCTGACCCGGACCGGGAAGACCTTCGACGGTCCGGGCATCCCGGTCGACATCACCACCCCGGTCTTCACGGAGGAGGAGTTCGGCGCACACCGCGACTCCGCCTTCACCGCTGCCCTGCGCCGGCTTCCCAGGGCCTGACCGCGCCGTCCGCAGTCCGCCGTCCGCCGTCCGCCGCGCGCCGCGCGAGGAACTCGGCGAAGGTCATGACGGCGCTCTGGGTGATCACGGACGAGGTTGCGAAGCCCGCCGGACGACGCGAGGACCCGGTGGCCGCCGGGCCACCGGGTCCTCGTCCTTCCTTCGCCTGACGGCCGCCCCGGGGGGTGTCAGCAGGCGCCCTGGTCCTTCCAGACGCCCCACTCGCCCGTGGTGCCGGGTTCTTCGTTCCGCGTCCACCACTGGGCCTTCCAGTTGTGGCCCTTGTGGGAGACGACCGTCCCGCTCGTGTACACGTTGCCCGCGACGTAAGCCGGGCCGGTGCACGTCCCGCCCGTCGGCGGCGTCGTGGTCGGCGGGGTGGTCGTCGGGGGAGTGGTGGTCGGAGGCGTGGTCGTGGGCGGGGTGGTCGTGGGCGGGGTGGTCGTGGGCGGGGTCGTCGCGCCGCCCGGCTCCACCACCGTCGTACCGCGGGCGAGGTCGCCGGCGATGCCGTACGTCTTGCCGCCGAAGGTCACCGTCCAGTTGGACGGGGTCGAGGTCGGCAGGTAGTAGACGAAGTCCAGCTGGGCCGAGGCGCCGGGGGCCAGCGACTGCCAGGCCGGGAGCTTCAGCGAGACCCGGTTGTAGTCGCCCTTCAGACCGCCCACGTTGGTGCCGGTGTGGTCGCTGCGGACGATCGTGGTGTTCCAGCCGGACTGGTCCTTGGCGTTGCTCGGAGCGGAGGAGGAGTAGTCGAACTGGAACTCCGTACCGCCGGGCAGGGTCGCCGTGGTGTTGTTGGTGATGGTCAGCTTGGGGCTGATCGGGTAGTTCGAGTCGCCGAGCGGGAAGGCGCCGAACTCGGCGTCGACCTTGATGGCCTCGGTCGGCATGGCGATGGTGGCGCGCTTGGCGCCGTACGGGGCGGCCGACTTGAACTTGTCGTACATCGCCGTCGTCAGCGTGTCGCCGACCTCGTACTGGCCCTTGGCCGCGTTGTACCCGTAGTCGCCCGCGAGCTCCCAGACCATCGTGCCGCCGATGCCCTTGTCGACCACCCAGTCGGCCTTGGCCTTGACGGACTGCTCGTCCTCGGTGGAGAGGAAGACCTTCTTCTGGGCGTTCCACAGCCACGGCGCCACCAGGGTGGAGTCGTACTTGCGGACGTAGGTGCCGGTCAGGGTGGTGTTCGCCGGGAAGCCGTACTTGGTGACGTAGTCACCGACGACCCCCTTCTCCAGGTTCTTCGCGTGCCACATCGGGTTGGACCCGGCCGGGGACTCGACGCCGTTGGTGTCGAGGTCGTGCCACAGGTTGTCGATGCCGACCGCGCCGTCACCGCATTTGGTCAGACCCGCCCCGGCCGGGCAGTTGGTGGCCGGGGCCTTGCCCCACAGGCCGTCCGTGCCGCCCTGGACGTTCTTGAAGCCGCGGGTGTAGTACGGCAGGCCCATGTTGATGCGGCCGGCCGGCATGGAGCCGCGGAAGTAGTGGTAGGCCCAGTCCGAGTTCAGGTAGCCGATGCCGCCGTACTGGGAGGTGGAGTAGACGCCGGCCGCGGCGAGTTCGCCGTCCTTGCCGTCGTCGAAGAGCTGGGCGTTCGGACCGACGAACTCGTTCCAGGCGCCGTGCAGGTCGTAGGACATGACGTTGACGTAGTCCAGGTACTTCTGCATCTGGAACGTCTCCATGCCCCGCAGCAGGTAACCGGAGGAGGGGGCCGCGACCGAGAGCAGGTAGTGCTTGCCGTCGGCGGCGCCCGCGCGGTCGAGCTTCTCGCGCAGCGACTTCATCAGGGCCGCGTAGCCCTTGACCAGCCCGGCGCGCCGCGCGTTGGACAGCTGCCAGTCCAGCGGGTTGCCCGCGTCCTTCATCGTGGTCGGGTATTCGTAGTCGATGTCGACGCCGTTGAACCCGTACTTCCGAATGAAATCGACCGAGGAGGCCGCGAAGGTGTCGATGCCGGCCTGGTTGACCGAGCCGTCGGCGTTGGTGGCCATCGAGTAGAAGCCGCCGGAGGCGACGCGGTTGCCGTCGTCACCGAAGTAGCCGCCGGTCTCCGCCCAGCCGCCGACCGAGATCAGCGTCTTGACGTTCGGGTACTGCTTCTTGAATTTGTTCAGCAGGTTGAAATTGCCCTTGTACGGCAGGGCTGGGTCCATCTCGGCGCCCGCGACGCCCGGCCAGGTCATCCCGGTGGCGGAGTTGTTCGCGTTGTCGTTGCCGACCGAGATCTTGTTGTTGCCGTCGACGTGGGCGAAGGCGTAGTTCAGGTGCGTGACCTTGGACCACGGAATGTTGTTCGGCAGGTAGGCGGGGGTGCCGTCCTTGCCCGTGCGCCAGCCGGTGAAGTAGCCGATGACGCGGCGCTGGTGGTCGGCGCCCATCTTCTCGCGGCCCTCGGTGTCGTAGACCGAGCAGTAGGGGACGTCCACGCCCGGGGTCTTGTACAGACCGTCGGGGCGACAGGACTCGTTGTCGGCGGCGTGCGAGACGCCTGCCGAGAGGCCGGCGACCAACAGTCCGGCGATTGCGGCGCCGGACGTCAGGAGCATCGCTCTCGTGCGAGTGGGGGACAGCATTGTGCCTCCTGGGGAGGGGAGGATGGCAGGACACAACAGGCCGAGAAGTGGTGCGTGTTGGCCCGCGACGTGCGCACATCTGACGGGCTGTCTCCCGGAGAAGATGAACCGAACGTTAAGAGGACTAGACCAACCCGTCAATAGGTCTGGACCAAAGTGGAGCCGCCGGGGACGTCGGTCGGCCGCGCATCGATCCGGATTCGAGCAGGGGGCCGGGGCGGGGTGTGAGCGGAGCCCGGCGGCCGCCCGAACGGCGCAGCGGCGGCGCCGCGGAATGGCCGAATGTGTGACCCAGGCCACGTTGACTCACTCGCATGGCCGCCGATCACCCGTGGCACACTGGCTCTAGTACCAGTAGCAGCGCACTCCGGGGTCGGTGTAATTCCGAACCGGCGGTATAGTCCGCGACCCGTCCGCAGCCAGCGGCCGGTTGACCAGGTGAAATTCCTGGACCGACGGTTAAAGTCCGGATGGGAGGCAGTGCGCGGCGGGCCAGTCACCGGTACGCCGCCGTCGGCGGTCCATCGGCGCATCCCTCGGGACGCGCGTCCGAGCGGACCGTGTTTTTCGGCCTCGGCGTCCCCGCGTGTGCTACCCGCTTCATCTGTCGTATCCCGACAGGCCCCGGAGTCCGTGCCCTATGAGGCAGGAGGACCCGGTGGCGACACACGCCGACGCGCACGACAGCGGCACCCCCGTGGACGGCACACCCGTCCACGACACGGCTGCCCGCGACGCATCCGCCATGGCCAGGGCCATCGAGCTCGCCTCCCGCGGAACCGGCGCCACCAGCCCCAACCCCGTCGTCGGATGCGTGCTCACCGACGCCTCGGGCACCGTCGTCGGCGAGGGCTGGCACGAGCGGGCCGGCGGCCCGCACGCCGAGGTCAACGCACTGCGCGCGGCGGGCCCCGCGGCCCGCGGCGCCACCGCCTACGTCACCCTCGAACCCTGCAACCACACCGGCCGTACGGGCCCCTGCGCGCAGGCCCTCATCGAGGCCGGCGTCACCCGCGTGGTCTACGCGGTCTCCGACCCGAACCCGCAGGCCAGCGGCGGCGCCGCCACCCTGCGTGCCGCCGGGATCACCACCGAGGCCGGACTGCTGGCGAAGCAGGCAGAGGAGGGCAACGCCGCCTGGCTGACCTCCGTACGCCTCGGCCGCCCGTACGTCACCTGGAAGTACGCCGCCACCCTCGACGGCCGCAGCGCCGCAGCGGACGGCACCAGCCGCTGGATCACCTCCGCGGAGTCCCGGGCGGACGTCCACCGGCTGCGCGCCGAGGCCGACGCCGTCCTCGTCGGCGGCGGCACGCTGCGCCAGGACGACCCGCACCTCGCCGTCCGCGGCGTGGAAGGCGCGACCCAGCCGCTGCGGATCGCCCTCGACACGCACGCGACGATCCTGCCGACCGCCCGCATCCTCGACGACGCGGCGCCGACCCTGATCGTCGTCGGGGAGGACGCCGACACCCGGCACCTGCCCGGCGTCGAGCTGCTCCGGCTGCCCCTGCGCGGCGGCCGCATCGGCGTGCACGACCTGCTCGCCCAGCTGTACGCCCGCGGTGTGCGCTCCCTGTTCCTGGAAGGCGGACCCACTCTGGCGGGTGCCTTCCTCGAAGGCGGGGCCGTCGACCGCGTCATCGGCTACCTCGCCCCGGCGCTCCTCGGCGCGGGCCCGGCCGCCCTCGCCGACGCGGGCATCAAGAACATCTCCGGTGCGGTGCGCCTCGACATCACCGAGGCCGTCCGCATCGGCCCCGATCTGCGCATCACCGCGGTCCCCGTCCCCGCTACGGAGACCGCCACCGCCACCGTCCCCGCCACCGCCACCAAGGAGCACTGAGTGTTCACCGGAATCGTCGAAGAACTGGGCGAAGTCACCGCCGTCGAGGAGCTCGCCGAGGCCTCCCGCTTCCGCCTGCGCGGCCCCGTCGTCACCGAAGGCGCCAAGCACGGCGACTCCATCGCCGTCAACGGCGTCTGCCTGACCGTCGTGGAGAGCGCCGAAGGCGAGTTCACCGCCGACGTCATGCAGGAGACCCTGAACCGCTCCAGCCTCGGCGCCCTCACCAAGGGCTCCCGGGTCAACCTCGAGCGCCCGATGGCGCTGGGCGGCCGGCTCGGCGGCCACCTGGTGCAGGGCCACGTGGACGGCACCGGCGCGATCCTCTCCCGCACCCCCTCGGAGCACTGGGAGCTCGTCAAGATCGCGCTCCCGGCCAACCTCTCCCGGTACGTCGTGGAGAAGGGCTCCATCACCGTCGACGGTGTCAGCCTGACGGTGGTCGAGGCCGCGGCCGACTGGTTCACCATCAGCCTCATCCCCACCACCCTCGCGCTGACCACGCTCGGCATCAAGCAGCCCGGCGACCCGGTCAACCTCGAGGTCGACGTCCTCGCCAAGTACGTGGAGCGCCTGCTCGCCGCCGGCGTGACCCCCGGCGACGGGAACGCGCCGCACACCGAAGGGGCAGCCCAGTGAGCGCTCTGACCTGGCTCAACACCGAGGCCTTCGCCGTCTTCGGCCAGAAGGTCATCTGGTCCGACATGATCGGCAACCTGATGGGCCTGGGCGCCCTCGCCCTCGGCTGGCGCCGCTCCATATGGACCTGGCCCGCCCAGCTCCTCTCCGGCCTGATCCTCGTCGGCGCCTACGCCTCCGCCCACCTCGCCGGCGGCGTCGGCAAGCAGCTCCTGGTCATCGGCGTCGCCGTATGGGGCTGGCGGGCCTGGCAGCTCGGCAGCCAGAAGGCCCAGGACGGATCCATTGCCGTCCGCACCGCCACCTGGAAGGAGCGCGGCCTCCTGCTGGCCGGCGCGGCCGCCGGGACCCTGGCCGTGGGCGGCCTGTTCACCTTCGTCCCGAGCCTGTCGTGGAGCCCGTGGGCCGACGCCTACATCTTCGTCGGCACCATCGTCGCGATGGTCGCCCAGGCCCGCGGCCTGGTCGAGTTCTGGTTCGCCTGGCTCCTCGTCGACCTGGTCGGCGTCCCCCTCGCCTTCAACAGCGGACTGGCCTTCTCCGGCCTCGTCTACGTCGTGTACTTCGCTCTCGTCCTCTGGGGCGCCTACGACTGGTACCAGCGCTCGCGCACCACCCCCGCCCCGGCCCTGGAAGGAGCAACGGCATGACCTCCCCGAACCCCGTCCTGAAGCCCGTGCCCCACGAGAGCGACCCCGAGCCCTTCCGGCTCGACCCCGTCGAGCAGGCCATCCGCGACATCGCGGCCGGGCGCCCGGTCGTCGTCGTCGACGATGAGGACCGCGAGAACGAGGGCGACCTCGTCATCGCGGCCGAGAAGGCCACCCCCGAGATCATCGCGTTCATGATGAGCGAGTGCCGCGGCCTGATCTGCGCCCCGATGGAGGACAGCGAGCTGGAGCGGCTCGAACTCCCTCAGATGGTCCAGCGCAACACCGAGTCGATGCAGACGGCCTTCACCGTCTCCGTCGACGCGAGCGCCGCCCACGGCGTCACCACCGGCATCTCGGCCGCCGACCGCGCCACCACCCTGCGGCTGCTCGCCGACGGGATCAGCGGCCCCGCCGACTTCGTCCGCCCCGGCCACGTCTTCCCGCTGCGCGCCAAGCCCGGTGGCGTCCTGGTCCGCCCCGGCCACACCGAGGCCGCCGTCGACCTCGCCCGCCTCGCGGGCCTGCGCCCGGCCGGCACCATCGTGGAGATCGCCGGCGAGGACGGGGTCATGCTGCGGCTGCCCGAACTGATCCCCTTCGCCCGCAAGCACGGCCTGACGATCATCTCCATCGAGGACCTGATCGCCTACCGCCGCTCCGCCGAGCCCACCGTGCGCCGCGAGGCCCGGGTCAACCTGCCGACCGCCTTCGGCCACTTCACGGCGTACGGCTACCGCTCCACCGTCGACGGCGTCGAGCACGTCGCCCTCGTCCACGGCGAGATCGGCGACGGCGAGGACGTCCTGGTCCGGATGCACTCCGAATGCCTGACCGGCGACATCTTCCAGTCCCAGCGCTGCGACTGCGGCCCCCAGCTGCACGCCGCCATGGAACGCGTCCAGGCCGCGGGCCGCGGCGTGATCGTCTACCTGCGCGGCCACGAGGGCCGCGGCATCGGACTGCTGTCCAAGATGCGCGCGTACGAGCTCCAGGAGCGCGGCCGCGACACCCTCGACGCCAACCTGGAGCTGGGCCTGCCCGCCGACGCCCGCGACTACGCGGCCGGCGCCCAGATGCTCGCCGACCTCGGCGTCCACAGCGTCCGGCTGCTGACCAACAACCCCGACAAGGCGGCGGCCCTCGTACTCCACGGCATCAAGGTTTCCGACCGGGAGCCGATGCCCATGGAGGCGGGCGAGCACAACCTGCGCTACCTGCGCACCAAGCGGGACCGGATGGGCCACGACCTGCCCTGGCTGGACGCGGCCCAGACCACGTCCGCCTGCGGCAACCAGTAGTCACCGCCACCTTCACCCGCCAGCCACCACCCACCAAACACCTTTCACCTTTCACCCACCAGACACGGAAACACCGAGGAGCAGAGCTGTGAGCGGCAAGGGCGCACCCGAACTGAGCGTGAAGAACTGCGGAGACCTGCGAGTCGCCGTGATCGCGGCCCAGTGGCACGAGAAGGTCATGGACGGCCTGGTGGACGGCGCCCTGCGGGCCCTGCACGAGCTGGGGATCGACGAGCCCACCGTGCTGCGCGTCCCGGGCAGCTTCGAGCTCCCGGTCGTGGCGAAGGTACTGGCCGGTCGCGGCTACGATGCCATCGTCGCCCTCGGCGTGGTCATCCGCGGCGGCACCCCGCACTTCGACTACGTCTGCCAGGGCGTCACCCAGGGCCTGGTACAGGTGTCGATCGACACCGGAGTCCCCGTCGGCTTCGGCGTACTGACCTGCGACAACGACGAGCAGGCACTGGACCGCGCCGGACTCGAGGGGTCGAACGAGGACAAGGGGCACGAAGCGGTCACCGCCGCCGTCTCCACCGCCATGACGCTGCGGACCGTCAGCGAACCCTGGCGCTAGTCGCCACCCCCGCACCCCGTATTCTGAGGACCATCATGGCGAACAAACCCTCCAAGAGTTTCGAAGAGCTCTTCACCGAGCTCCAGCTCAAGGCCGCCAACGGCGACCCCGGCTCCTCCCGCACCGCCGAGCTCGTCGCCAAGGGCGTCCATGCCATCGGCAAGAAGGTCGTCGAGGAGGCGGCGGAGGTCTGGATGGCCGCCGAGTACGAGGGCAAGGAAGCCGCCGCCGAGGAGATCTCCCAGCTGCTCTACCACGTCCAGGTGATGATGGTGGCGCGCGGGATCTCCCTCGACGACGTCTACGCGCACCTCTAGGCCGGAGCACTTCCGCGCGGCCCCGGCGCACCGTGCCGGGGCGTCCGCGCGCCCGTACCCCTACCAGCACACCCTTTCGCACCTACGCACCAAAGGAAGCCTCATGCTGCGCATCGCCGTCCCCAACAAGGGTTCTCTCTCCGGACCGGCGTCGGCGATGCTCCATGAGGCCGGCTACCGGATGCGCAAGGAGTCCAAGGAGCTCGTGGTCGTCGACCCCGACAACGAGGTGGAGTTCTTCTACCTCCGCCCCAAGGACATCGCGATCTACGTGTCCTCCGGCAAGCTCGACATCGGCATCACCGGCCGCGACCTGCTGCTCGACTCGGGCGCCAGCGCCGAGGAGATCCTGGCGCTCAACTTCGGCCGCTCCACCTTCCGCTACGCCACGATCCCCGGCACCGCGAAGGGCCCCGAGGACTTCCACGGGATGACCATCGCGACCTCGTACGAGGGAATCGTCGCCAAGCACCTCGCCGAAAAGGGCATCGAGGCCTCCGTCGTCCACCTCGACGGCGCGGTCGAGACCGCCATCCAGCTCGGCGTCGCCCAGATCATCGCCGACGTCGTCGAGACCGGCACCAGCCTGCGCAACGCCGGCCTCGAGGTCATCGGCGAGCCGATCATGACCTCCGAGGCCGTCGTCATCCGCGGCAACGGCACCGACCCCGAGGACCCGCGGGCCCAGCAGTTCCTGCGCCGCCTCCAGGGCGTCCTGGTGGCCCGCAGCTACGTGATGATGGACTACGACTGCCGCGCCGAGCACCTGGAGCGCGCCGTCGCCCTCACCCCGGGCCTGGAGTCGCCGACCGTCTCCCCGCTCCACAACGAGGGCTGGGTCGCCGTCCGCGCGATGGTCCCCGCCAAGGAGGCCCAGCGGATCATGGACGACCTCTACGATCTCGGTGCCCGCGCGATCCTCACCACCTCGATCCACGCCTGCCGCCTCTGACGCGCACGCCGCCCCCGCCGGGCCGGCATCCGATCCGCCGCCGGGCACCTCACCGTCCGGCACCACCCGAAGGCACCTGACGCACATGGCCGACGCCACCGCCCAGCCCGCACCGCCCGCCCTCCCGGTCACCTTCCGGCCGACCCGCACCCGGGCCGTCCTGCTGGGCGTCGGCGCCGCCATGTTCGTCACCATCACGACGATCGCCCTGATCCTCGAAACCCTGCACCCCGGTGAGCGGATCGCCTTCGTCTTCACCGCGGCCCTGCTCTCCTCCGTCCTCGTCCTGCTCAGCCGCCCCAAGGTGGTCGCCGACGAGGCCGGGGTCACGGTCGTCAACCTCACCACCACCCGCCGCCTGGAGTGGGCGCAGATCCTGCGCGTGAACCTCCGCCCGGGCGACGCGTGGGTGTTCCTCGACCTCAGCGACGGCACCAGCCTTCCCGCCCTCGGCATCCAGCCCGGGGTCGCCAAGGCCCAGGCGATCTCCGACGCCCGCGCCCTGCGCGCCCTCGCCGAAACCCACGGAACGGGCTCAAAGAACGACTGAGCCCGACCCACCTCGTCGCTGCGTCCCATTGCGGCGGCGATCTCAGTGACTACCCTGGTGTGGGGGCGCGACGGTGCGCCCTCCCACCGGCCCCGGACCCCGTGGCCCGTGGGCACCTACGACTTGAGGAGTGACTCCCTCCAGCAATGGACGGATCGTCCGGTAGTACCCACGCCGCCCTCCCCATGGAGGCGGCGGCATGACCACCCCGCTACTCCTTCTCGTGGCGGCATTCGCCCTGATCCTCGCCAACGGTTTCTTCGTGGCAGCCGAATTCGGCCTCGTCACGGTAGAGAGACCCGAGGCCGAACGCGCCGCCGCCGACGGTGACCGCCGTGCCCGCACGGTCGTCAAAGCCCTGCGGGAGCTGTCCTTCCAGCTCTCCGGCACCCAGCTCGGCATCACGATCACCTCCCTGGTGGTCGGCATGCTCGCCGAGCCCGCCCTGGCCGTCCTGCTGGCCGGCCCGCTCTCCGCGACCGGCCTCCCCGAGGGCGTGGTCCCCGGAGTGGCCGTCGTCATCGGCATGCTGCTCGCCTCCGCCGTCCAGATGGTCGTCGGCGAACTCGTCCCGAAGAACTGGGCGATCTCCCGGCCCCTCCAGGTGGCCCGCTTCGTCGCCGGCCCGCAGCACGCCTTCTCCCGGGCCTTCCGGCCGGTCATCGCGGCCCTCAACGCCATCGCCAACCGCCTCGTGCGCGCGCTCGGCGTGGAGCCCACCGAGGAGATGGCCTCCGCCCGCACCCCGGGGGAACTGGTCTCCCTGGTCCGACATTCGGCCCAGGCGGGCGCCCTGGAACAGGACACCGCCGACCTCTTCGTACGGACCCTCTCGCTGGGCGAGCTCACTGCCCAGCTGGTCATGACCCCGCGCGTCAAGGTCAGCGCCCTCCAGCACACGGCCACCGCCGCGGACGTGCTCAACCTGACCCGCGCCACCGGGCTGTCCCGCTTCCCGGTCTACCGCGAGCGGATCGACGAGATCACCGGGGTCGTCCACCTCAAGGACGCCCTCGCCGTGCCCGAGTCCGAGCGCGCCCGCACCAGCGTCAGCCGCATCTGCGTCGCCCCGCTGCTGGTGCCCGGCTCGCTGCCCGTGCAGCCGCTGCTGGAACGGCTGCGCAGCGAACAGCCCATGGCCGTGGTCGTCGACGAGTACGGCGGCACCGCCGGAGTCGTCACCCTGGAGGACATCGTGGAGGAGCTCGTCGGCGAAGTCCGTGACGAGCACGACCTCGCGGAGGACGACAACCCGGAACTGGCCCCCGTACCCGCCGAGGACGGCCGCCCCTCCTGGGAGGCCGACGGCAGCTGCCGGGTGCAGACCCTGCGCCGGATAGGCCTCGAGGTCCCCGAAGGCCCGTACGAGACCGTCGCCGGCCTCGTCGCCGATCTGCTCGGCCGGATCCCCGCCCCCGGGGACCGCGCCGAACTGCCCGGCTGGAAGCTCTCCGTGCGCCAGGTCGGCCGCTACCGCGCCGAACGGGTCCGGCTGGTGCGCACCGCACCGCTGGGCTCCGGTCAGCCGGACCCGTTCGCGCAGGCTCCGGGCACGGCGCATGCCGGCGTTCCGGCCCCGGCCGGGTTCGACGCCCTGCCCGCCCCGGCCCCCGCCCCCGCCCCCGCCCCCGCCCAGCTCCAGTCGGTGGGTGGCCGGTGAACGCGCTCCAACTCCTCTTCGCCCTGCTCCTCGTCCTGGCCAACGGCTTCTTCGTCGGCGCCGAGTTCGCGCTCGTCTCCGTCCGCCGCAGCCAGATCGAGCCCCTCGCGGCCGGCTCCAAGCGGGCCCGCCAGGTGCTCCACGGCCTGGAGAACCTGCCGCGCATGATGGCCGCCGCACAGTTCGGCATCACCATGTGCTCGCTCACCCTCGGCGCGGTCGCCGAGCCGACCGTGGCCCGGCTGCTGGAGCCCGTCTTCCACGCCGCCCGCGTGCCCGAAGGCCTGATCCACCCCCTCGGCTACGCACTCGCGCTCGCCGCCGTGGTCTTCCTGCACCTGGTCATCGGCGAGATGGTCCCCAAGAACCTCGCCATGGCCGCCCCCGAGAAGACCGCCCTGTGGTTCAGCCCGGGCCTGGTCGCCTTCGCCCGCGTCTGCGGGCCGGTCACCACCGCCCTCGGAGCCTGCGCCAAGCTGATCCTGAAGCTCTTCAAGGTCGAGCCCAAGGACGAGGTCGAGGCCGTCTACACCTCCGCCCAGCTCGGCCGGCTCGTCGAGGACTCCCGGCAGGCCGGACTCCTGGAGCCCGGCGAGCAGGAGCGCCTGGAAGACGCGCTGGAACTGGGCAGCCGCCCCGTCACCGACGTCCTCCTCGCCCCCGGTGGGCTGGTCTCCGTCGGCCCCTCCGTCACGCCGCGCCAGATCGAGCAGCTGACGGTCCGCACCGGGTACTCCCGCTTCCCCGTCCGCGCCGACACCGGCGCCTTCATGGGCTACCTGCACGTGAAGGACGTACTGGACCTGGAGGACCGGGAGCGGGCCGTCCCCCAGCGCGTCTGGCGCCGGATGACCACGGTGTGCTCCACGCTCCCGCTCGACGACGCCCTCAGCGTCATGCGGCGGGACGCGACCCACCTGGCCCAGGTCGCGGACCCGACCGGCCGGGTGCTCGGCCTCGTGACCATGGAGGACGTCCTGGAGACGCTGGTGGGGGAGGTCCGCGACCCGGCGCACCGCGGCTACGTGCGGAGCGCGTAGCCGGGGGGCCGGGGGCCCCGCGGGGCTGTCCCCCGCCCGTCCTTCCCCATCCCCCGGGCTCTGCCCGGGGGATGGGGAAGGCTCCGCGCAGCGGAGCTACAGGGGCGGAGGCTCCGGCCGTTCCTGGGGGCCGCGGCCCGACAGGACCTCCCCGTAGGCCTGCATCAGGTCCGCCAGCCGCAGGGTGGAGAGGTCCTCCCGGGACGGATCGCCGGCGAAGCCCGCCAGCCGCAGGTCCCGGTACGCGCAGCTCTTCTCGTACAGCGTGCGCAGGAAGCGGCCGTTGCCGAGCTCGTCGATCCAGCCCTGCTCCACCACGTGCCCGCTGATGCTGCGCAGCTCCTCCAGCGCCTCCCCGTCCCACAGGTCGCCGTTGGCGTCGGCCAGCACCCCGCCGATCGCCGTCAGTTCCAGCGGCCGGTAACTCGGGAAGTCCACCCGGGTGGTGAACCGCGAGGACAGCCCCGGATTGGTGGACAGCAGCCGGTCCATCCCCGCCGGATAGCCCGCCAGGATCACCACCAGGTGGTCGCGGTTGTCCTCCGCCCGTTTCAGCAGCACCTGCAGGGCCTCGTCGCCGTACGCGTCACCCTTGCTGTAGCCGGAGTTGGAGAGGCTGTACGCCTCGTCCACGAACAGCACCCCGCCGATCGCCGAGTCGATCAGCTCGTTCGCCTTCACGGCGGTCTGCCCGAGGAACTCGCCGACCAGGTCCGCGCGCCCCGCCTCCACCAGGTGGTCGCCGCCGAGCAGACCCAGCGCGTAGAACACCCGGCCCAGGATCCGCGCCACCGTGGTCTTGCCCGTGCCCGACGGCCCCGAGAAGACGAAGTGCCGCTTCGGCGGCTGCACCGGCAGCCCCTGACCCGCCCGCAGCCTGGCCATGTGCAGCTGCGCGGAAAGGGCCTTCACCTGCCGCTTGACCGGCTCCAGGCCCACCATCCGCTCCAGCTCATCGAGCGCCTCGGCCAGCGCCGCCGGATCAGCGGGACCGGCCGGCAGCTCCGCCGGGCCGGGCTGGGCCGGCAGCGCCACCTTGCGCCGCGCTCCGCCGGGCCCGCCCGGGACGGGACCCGAGGGCGGCCCGCCGGCTCCGTGCCGCGGTTCCGGCGGCTCCGGCGAGGCCGGCTGGTCCGGCTCCGACTGCCCGTCCGCCGCGGTGTCCTGGACCGGACCGCCGCCCAGCGCCACCGCCGCGAAGTCCCCGCCCGAGGGGGAGAGCCCGTGCCCGCCCAGCCCCTCGTAGCCCGCGTTGCCGCCGTACCCGGCGAGCCCGTCGGCGTCCTCGCTGTCCTCGATCGCCGTCAGCCGGGCCGCCGTGTCCATGAACGCCGGGTCCACCCGGTGCACCGACCGGTACAGCGGAAGGGCCGCCGCGCTGCGCCCGGTCCCCTCGTGCGCCCGCGCCAGCCAGTACCGCAGCTCCTTGCGCTGCGGCTGCTCGCTGCGGCAGCGCATCAGCGAGGCCGACAGCAGCGGCTCTGCCTGCCCGTACATCTCCAGCCGGACCCGGGCCATCCCGCCGAACAGTCCCGCCTCGATGCCCAGCAGCGGATCGTCCACCAGCGAGTCCGTGTGCCGCACCAACTGCTCCCAGTCCTTGACCAGGTAGGCGCGGCAGGCGTGCAGGAAACGGACCTGGGGATCGGTGTCCACGGGCGGCAGCGCGGCCAGCGCCCGGTCCAGCTCCGGCACGTGCCGGCCGTCCAGCCAGTGCGAGGCGTGCGCCAGCAGCAGGTCGCGGCGGCTCTCCAGTACCGGCTGCACCCACCAGCCCAGCCAGTACCAGGAGTTCAGCGTCCGCCGGTGCCGGTCCCGCTGTTCCCCGAAGCGGTCCCGGTGGGCGTACATGCGCAGTAACGCGTTGGTGGTGTCGGCCCGTAACGCGTGCAGGCCCAGCCAGGCGTCGGCCATCGTGGGATCCAGTCGTACGGCCGTCCGGAACTCCTCCTCGGCCTGGGGGTAGGCGCCCATCGTGCAGGCGTCCACTCCTCGCAGCCAGGCGAGTTCGGCCGGGGCGTGTGCGCTGCCCACCGCGGCGAAATCCATCACGTCCCCCACAAGCCAGCCCCCGTGGTGCGCGACAACCCCCGTGCGACACACGTGAGTTGTCCCTGCCCCGATGAAATCAGGGGGGCATCGTACCTGCGGTCACCGCCCCTTACGTAGGGTGCGGCGAAGACGGTTCGGGCGCGTGTCGGCGACGTGTTCGGTGACGCAGGGTGAAGGACCGGTGGCGTTCCGGTGCGTCCCGGGGCGGCGCGGAGGCCCGCGGAGGGTGGATCACCGAGCGATCGGGGGCGGAACGAAGCCCCCGATCACGGGGGAACGATCGGGGGCTTCGCGTCCGCGTCGGCCGGTGAGGGCCGCGCATTCAGAACGTAAGGCCGGGCCCGGCCCCGGGTCAAGCGACCGGGGAGGGCCTGGGGGCGTCGGATTCCCGCGGTCCGTCAGGCCTGGGGGAGTCCGTCACCCTGGGTGAGGGAAGTGGCGATTGCCGGGGTCGCAGCAGCCCCGGAAGACCACTCGTATCCCGTACCGCTCTGCCGCACCAGCGTGTCGGCGAAGGGGCGCGAAGGGTCATCCGAGAAGTGCGCGCGCTCCGCGCGCTCCCATTCGTCCCAGAAGTCGGAAAGTTCGCGCCCGTCCCGCTCGCGCCCGCGCCCCCAGGACTTCGCGGGCGGCATCTCCATCCACAGCAGCCGCGCCAGCCACGGGCGCAGCGCCCGGCGCCCGGCGCCGACACCCTCGACGAGCAGCACCGGAGCCGGCTCCAGCACCCGCTCCGGGCCGAAGCGCCGTTCGACCCAGTCGTACGGAGCCCAGTGCGCGGGCCGTCCCGCGGCCAGCGGCTCCAGCACCTGGACGCGCAGCCGCCGGTCCCACCCGAAGAGGTCCTCGTGGGTGGCCACGTCGTCCAGGTGCAGCACGGGCACACCGCCCAGCGCCTCGGCGAGCCGCCCCGCGAAGGTGCTCTTGCCGGAACCGGCGTGCCCGTCGATGCCGATCAGGCGCACGGGTCCGAGGGAGGGCGGCAGAGCGGCGAGCTCGCGCGCGAGCGACCGCAGGGGCTGAAGCGACGACTGGGACTCCACCCGCCCAGCGTATGACCTCCGCTGTTCCGGCCCGGCCCCCTGGCTCCGGCCCCGGCGCGCTGGCTCCGGCCCGGCCCCGGTCCCGGTCGCGCCGGGAGGTCGCCCCCGCGACGGCGCCTCAGCGGTGAGGGTCAGTGGCAGAGCCCCGGGGAACGGGCGAAGGGCGGGCATGGGGACAGCTCCCGCCGGGGCCGCCCGATTCGGCAGCGGCCCCACGTCACCCCCGACACGGCCCCGTGGCTTCGGCGCCCGGCATCCGGGAACTGGAAGGGTGGAGCCGACGACCACCGCACCTAGCCCTGGGGGCCACGCCGATGTCCGCACCCACACCACGCCGTGCCCTGCTGGCCGTCGTCCTCGCGGCCGCCACCGCGGCCACCGTCCCGGGCGGGCGGGCCACGGCGGCGGCCACCGCCGTACCGCCCCGGGCCGGGGCAGG
>NZ_JAGGOW010000137.1 GCF_018614135.1 Streptomyces sp. ISL-66 | reverse complement strand
CTTCCGCGGAGCAGCACTAGCTGCGGGGGTGGCGGGGCGGCGGTGAGCTGGTCAGCCAGGGTCTGCCGGGCGCCGGCCAGGTGCCGGCCAGGTGCTGGCCAGGCGTCGGCCAGGCGTCGGCTAGGCACGGGCCAGGTGCCGGCTAGGCGATGCGCCGCGGCGCTCGCCTGCGCCCGATCAGCACGGCCTTGCGTACGACCACGATCAGCGCGGCGACGAGCGTGCCCGCGTACAGCCAGCCGGCGTGCAGGGACAGGGCGGACACCAGCCCCATCACCTCCCCGGCGAAGCCGCCGGAGCCGCCCGACACGGGCCACACTCCGGCGGCGAAGGCGATCGGGACGCTGATCGGCGCGGTGATCAGATCGGCCGGCCGCACCCACAGGGCGGTGGCGGCCGCGACGGGCAGGAAGAGCAGCCCGTAGACGAGCAGCGAGGCGTCGAACAGCAGCCAGTCGAAGCCGCCGACCAGCAGCATCGCGGCGCACGCGAACAGTCCGCCGCCGAGCCCGGTCAGCCGCGGCCGCGGCAGGCGTCGTACCGCCGCCGCCCGCCCGGGGGCCGCGGCCCGCTCCGCCGGGTGACGTACCGTACGCGCCTTGTATCGCTCCACCCCTCAAAGCTAGGCGGGGGACCCCCGATCGCGTGCCCGGACACGCGTACATCAGGGCCCCCTCATCGGAAAGTAAACTGTCCGATGGCCCACTCCGGGCCGCCGCCCCCTCCAGCTACGGGAAGTCGCCAACGTGTCGCTCACGATCGGAATCGTCGGCCTGCCGAATGTCGGCAAGTCGACCCTGTTCAACGCCCTGACCAAGAACGACGTGCTGGCGGCCAACTACCCGTTCGCCACGATCGAGCCGAACGTCGGCGTCGTCGGCGTTCCGGACGCGCGCCTCGCCGTCCTGGCCGGCATCTTCGGTTCGCAGAAGATCCTCCCCGCTACGGTCGACTTCGTCGACATCGCCGGCATCGTGCGCGGTGCGTCGGAGGGCGAGGGCCTCGGCAACAAGTTCCTCGCGAACATCCGCGAGTCGGACGCGATCTGCCAGGTCATCCGCGCCTTCGCGGACGAGAACGTCGTCCACGTCGACGGCAAGGTCTCGCCGAAGGACGACATCGAGACCATCAACACCGAGCTGATCCTCGCGGACCTGCAGTCCATCGAGAAGGCCGTTCCGCGCCTGACGAAGGAAGCCCGTCTCCAGAAGGAGAAGGCCGCGGTCCTCGCGGCCGTCGAGAAGGCCCAGAAGATCCTGGAAGAGGGCACGACCCTCTTCTCGGTCGGCATCACGAAGGGCACGGAGCAGGGCGACCTCCTCCACGAGCTGCACCTCCTCACGGTCAAGCCGTTCCTCTACGTCTTCAACGTGGACGAGGACGAGCTGACGGACGACGCCTTCAAGGCGGAGCAGAGCGCACTGGTGGCCCCGGCCGAAGCGATCTTCCTGAACGCCAAGCTGGAGGCCGAGCTCATCGAACTCGAGGACGACGAGGCCCTCGAACTCCTCCAGTCGGTCGGCCAGGAGGAGCCCGGCATGGCCACGCTCGGCCGCGTCGGCTTCACCACGCTGGGCCTGCAGACCTACCTGACGGCAGGCCCGAAGGAAACCCGCGCCTGGACCATCAAGAAGGGCGCCACCGCCCCCGAGGCCGCCGGCGTGATCCACACCGACTTCCAGCGCGGCTTCATCAAGGCCGAGGTCATCTCCTTCGCGGACCTGGTCGAATGCGGCTCGGTCGCCGAAGCCCGCGCCAAGGGCAAGGCCCGCATGGAAGGCAAGGACTACGTCATGCAGGACGGCGACGTGGTGGAGTTCCGCTTCAACGTGTAGTCGCCTCATTACTGCATGTGAGATAACTGCGTCAAGCGTGCATGTCAGAAGGGGTCGGACTCTGTCGAGTCCGGCCCCTTCCGTATTCCCGTGCTGACTTGGTGCTGACTTGTCAGCTGCTTCGTGGCGGTGTGAGCTTGTCGAGATCGAGGCTGATCCCGAAGGGCACCGGGCGCTGGAGGGTGCCTCGGAAGATCCCGGCTGGCGCGTATGCGCCGGTGGGTTCGTCGAGTTCGTAGACGTGGACGACGGGTGAGCCGCCCTCGTCCTCGATGCACCAGTAGTGAGGGATGCCGGCCTCCGCGTACTTGCGGAGCTTTACTGTGCGATCGCGATGGGCGGACTCGGGTGACACAGCCTCCACGACGAGTTTCACGGCCTCCGGGGCGTACCACGTGCGGTCCGGGTCGTAGGGCAAGTCGGTCAGCAAGAGGTCCGGCTCCGGGCGGTTGCGGGCATCGAGGCGGATCGTCATCTCCCGCTCGACCTCGAAGCCGGTCGGCGCCTGCGCCATGAGCGTGGTGGTCAGGGCGGTGACGAGGCGGCCGTGCCAGGACCGCTGTGGCGACATCATGAAGATGAGGGCTCCGTCGATGAGCTCGGTGTGGCGTGGTGCCTCGGGGAGGCGGTCCAGGTCCTCCGCGAACCAGCCTTCCGCGCGCGGCGGGCGCATCCAGTCGGGCAGTGCGGTCATGGCTTCACCGTAGCGGCCCGCAGTTCAAGCTGGCGAGCCAACGATCCCGGCCGGAGGATTTTCGGCAACCTGCCACGCCATAACCGGTCCCCACCTAGCATCCGGCCATGAGCGACGCATCGGTCCAGATCCACGGTGGTCATTTCCGTGGCAGCTCTCGTCTTCTCGACGACGGCCGGGACGGGGCGGGTGCCGTCGGGGACGGCCGGGCCGCAGAGGTAGTGGGTGCCGCCCGCGTCGGAGCCGGCGACGGGCTCCACCGGGAGACTGTTGGGCAGGGCGATCGACTCGATCGGGTCGGTGCGGGCCAAGTCGAACTCGCCGTCGCAGGACAGGTACGAGGCGACCTCGGGATGTGCCGCGATTCTCTGGAGCAGTGCGCTGTCCGAGAGGACGGCCGGGTTGAGGGCCCGGGCGATCGCTGGGGTGAGGGGGCGTCCGGCGAGGACGTGGCGGATGGCATCGAGGGGGACGGGTCGCTCGTAGTAGTCCTCGAAGTGGGCCTGGACGGCCTCGGGGGAGCGGTCGGTGAGGAGGTGGAAGAGGAAGCCTGAGCCGTCCGGGTCCTCGCTGCCGGCGGGGAAGGGGATGGCCGAGCCGGTGCGCCAGGCGGTGTCGCCGGTCTCCCACCACAGGCATGCGGTGACCCGAGGCGTGTCGATCCCTTCATCACGGAAGGCGGGCTCGTCCAGCATCGGGCGCAGTGTGGCGGGGACGTCGTCGATGACACCAGGCCAGACCTGCTCGTCGTCCGTCCCGTACGGGCTCATCGCCGACTCGTGGTCGAAGCCGCGTATGAGCACGCCGGCCGGGGTGAAGAGGACGGAGAAGTCGTCCCCCGAACCGTTCTCCATCAGGGCCGCCTCCACGCCGGGGCTCCAGGTGGTGTCGAACGTGTACTGGGAGAACCGCGGATCGTCCCCGATCGTGGCGTCCAGGACGGCCAGTGCGCGCAGATGGGCATGGAGTTGGGACGGGTCGGGGAGAAGGGCGGCGGTCTCGTACACAGTGCTCATGGCGTCATGGAAGCAGCCGCCACTGACAGTCCGGCGCGACCAGCCCGGACAGTGATGCCGCCGCCTCCTGCGGATTCCGACGGGCTACCCGCGTTCCTGGCGCGGGATCAGGTGTCGTCAACGGGGGAGCGGTGTCCGACGTGAACCACCCAGACCACCAGCTCGCCGTTGTCGATCGTGTAGACGACGCGATAGTCGCCCACTCGTAGGCGACGGCGTTCGGGCTGGGACACGAGTGCGGTGGTGTTGAAGCCGAGGGGATCGCTCTCCAGCTCGGTCAGCTTGGCAAGAATGCGCAGCGCCATGTCGCGAGGGATCTTCCGGAGCTCGGCCTGCGCCTCGGGCCGGAAGACGGTCCGGTACTCACTCACCGCGCGCCAGCGTCTCCCTCATGATGTCCTCGATCGGGATGCCGGGCGCCGGATTGGCCATGCGCTCGTCGATGATCCGGTTGATCTCGCGCTCTTCCCACTCCTGGTACTTGCGCAGCACCTCGATGGAGACGACGGCGGCGACTTCCTTCCCCCGGCGCGTGATGACCGTGGGCACGTCGTCGCGGTCCGCACGCTCCACGACTTCCGCCAGGTGGGCGCGCACGTCGCGGATGGACTCTATGGGCAGCGGCTGCGTCATGCGCCCAAGCGTACCGAGTGTGCCATGTGTACACCACTCATTCCGTGCTTGATGTGCTGGATGGACTCGCACCGTGCCGGATGGGTGCTGGATAACCACGTCCAGAACCGCGTTTCTGCAGGTCGGAGCGTTGTACTGAACGTTCCGCTTCAACGTCTAATACGTTCGGCGAAAGGCCGTCTGACCTGCGGCGGAGCGGGTTGGGCGGCCTTTGATGTCCGCACAGAGTCCGCAGCGTGCTCGATGAGTCGGGCCCGTGGGGAAGCGGCTAGGCCGCTTCGTCGACCGCCATCTCGCCGCCCGCGGGGCGGTCCGCGTACGCCTTGTCGACGGCCGCCCGGGTCCGCTCCACGGAGTCGGGCCACAGGTGGGTGTAGATGTTCAGCGTCATCGCCGCGTTGGTGTGGCCGAGGCGCTCGGAGACGGTCTTCGCCGACTCGCCGTGCTTGATCAGCAAGCTGGCGTAGTGGTGCCGGAGGGAGTGGGGTCCGGTGCCCTTCGCTATGCCGGCCTTCGCGCAGGCGGGCCGCCAGGACCCATCCATGAAGTGCGTGTAGACCACGGGCCACCTTGCGGTGCCGTGAAGATCCAGCTTTCGGGCCCAGCGGCGGTGAACTCTCGCAGATGGGCCTCCACTGCGTCGACCGCCATGCGCGGCAGCGGAACCGTGCGATGTGAGCGGGTGGTCTTCGGCGGCCCGACGTACACGCCGTGCTTCGCCGTCTGCTGGATCTGCTGCTTGACGGAGACGGTCGCCATTCGTACATCGAGGTGTCGGCGTTGGAGGCCGAAGAGTTTGCCCGGACGGAGCCCCGTGGCGGCACCCAGCAGGACCAGGCCCTTGTAGCGGGCCGGAATCTCGTCAGCCAGCGTGCGGACCTGCTCGACCGCCAAGGGCACGATGCTCTTCCGGGGCACTGAGGGCAGCTTCGCGTCGGTGCAGGGGTTGTGCGGAATCATGCGGTCGCGGACCGCTGCCCGGAAGACCGCGTTGACCGTGTTGAAGACCGTGCGGGAGGTGCTCGCGGCGAGCTTGTGGGTGGTCGTCCGGCTGGTGATCCAGCTCTGCACGTCACCGGGCTTGATCGCGCCGAGTGCCCGCTTCTCCCATACGGGGTAGGCGTAGCAACGCAGGTGCTGGGCTACGGCCTTGGCCGTCGACGGCCGGTGTGGCTGGCTGGCCCGCCACACGGGTGGAAGTAGGCCCTCCGCAAGGCGCGGGTCACGGGCCAGAGGCTGTGGTGTCGAGGCGCCCCCCGTAACCGTTCGAACAGTAGGCGCAATCTGGCGCAGGCAGTGCGGCTGTCGTGCACTAGTTTGATCGTTCACGTCTGCCATGGGGAGGGGGACAGGGCGAGCGGGCTTACACCTGACTTGGAGTTCATCGCGGAGGGCATGATCCGCGGTTCCATGGGACTGATCGAGTCGATGCGTGGGGCGCGGGACACCGCCGTCGCATTGGGTCATGAGCTGGGGCGGCAGCATGGGATGGCCGGCGACGACGACGCGGGCCGCGCGTTCGCCAAGGTCTACGTACCGTCGGCGTCCACGACGCTGGACAAGATGGGGTTCAGCTCCTACATCCTCGGGGCCACGAGCCGTGGCCTGATGCGCAATGCCCGTGAATTCATGGCTGAGGAGAGCCGGCGCCTTCCAGACGTACTTCAAGCACTGCGTCGGTCTCACCTGCCCTCCGGCAAAGGCGCAACAGGACGAGCCTTTGGTGACCAACCTGGTTGCTGCCTGCACACAACTCGCCAAGGCGTGCCATCGATACGCCGATCACGTGGAGGCCGCCAAGGCGAAGATCCAGGACCACAAGGGCGACTTGTTCGAAGTGGACATGCCCTGGGATACACCGATGTTCGGAGCCAATGGCTACGACGGCGGACTGCACGATGCCGTGCTCACCGATTCCTGGATACACGACCCGGGGGAGGTCGCTCACGCGCTCGACTCTTCCGCAGCGCGAGTCACCCTCCCCGATGCACATGGCCCTGCGGCTCCCGGACTGCCAGGAGTGCCATTCCTGCCTCCGCTCATCCGCGTGCCCATACCCATGCCGATGGTGCTCGCGTCCTACACAGGCACCCCTGCCCTCCTGCCGATGGTCAACTCTGTTGACCCTGGCATCCCGTTCGTCGATCCCATTGCCCCGGTTCCTGGTACCACGCGACTGCTCACGGCCTCTGAGCAGCAGCAGTTCCGCACATGGATGAACTCGCTCCCCCCTGGTGGCTTCGCCGGTGGCGGTGGAGCGAACGACCCGGACAACGCCTACCAGCTACGCGTTTCCGGGTACCCGGAGCGGGAAGTGCCACTCGCCGGGAAGAACCGTGGCCTCATGGTGGACGGCATACGGCCTGACGACGGATACCTCGTCGAGGCGAAGCACGTGCGGGACCCTGATTGCAAGAAGAAGAGCTTCCGGTCCCTTGACCGCCTGGAAGAGACGCTGGTGAAACCGGTCAAGGTGGATTCCCAAGGAAAGATCGCTTGGGATCCTGTCATCGACTCCATGTATGCCGGTGACGAGAAGGAGCTCGTCCGCTACAAAGACGCTATGGCGAACCCCGCGAACAGCGAGATCCGTGGACTGGAAATCGTCACGAACGGCAAGGACAACGCCGCCTACTGGCAGTCCATGATGGCGATGTCGGGTACGCCGGGCTCGACGCGATACGTGCCGTGAGACAGAGGAAGACCGTGGCCACTGAACGGAACATCCGCACCAATTTCGCCTTCTACCCGCCCCAGGGCGACGGTGGAGCCTGGCGCACAACCGTCGAAGCGCTAGAGAGAGCCCTTCGGGAGGCGTTCCCCGGGCCGACCGTGGAGTACCGAATCTCAGGGATCCACAGCGCTCCTGTCCTCGACTTCGAGGTCGAGCTGGCGCCGGACGTATGGATCGACGGGACAGCGGCGATGCCAAAGCCTGACTATGCCTACATCACCCTGACCAACGTGACCGCCGGTGAAGCTGCTGTCTTCGGGCGGTGGCTCCGGGACTCTTTCGTGCCCGCACCGGACCTCGTCTGGTTCGCCAGCAGCCTCGCCATGGCAAATGGGGAGCAGGACCCGTGGCCACTGCCGGCCGAGGGGGGCGACGATGAGCTCACGGCGGAGCTTCGCAGGCACCTCGACTCCGTGGATACCCCGTAGGCCAGTCCGCAGACATTCCGCTTCAATGTGTGATCGCGTGCATACTGTGCGTTAGTTAGGTTCGTCAAACGTGCAGGTCGGAAGGGGTCGGGCTCTGGTGAGCCCCGACCCTTCGCCATTCCCTTGCTGACTTGGTGCTGACCTCGCGCGTAGCTGGAGGGAAGTGTCCATGCAGCTCTAGTGAGCGACTGACTGCTGATTGTTACTTTCATTGGACGCTTGATATCCTGCGCCCAATGAAACTGTCGCCCAGTCTGCTCCCCATCCTCCGATCCCGCATGCAGGGCGAGCTCCTCGCCCTCGTACTGCTGCACCCGGAGCGCGAGTACAGCATCACTGAGCTCGCCAGTGAAGTCGGGGTGACGCCCACAGCCGTCCTGCGCGAGGTAGACCGGTTGACCAGCGGTGGCATCCTGGCCGATCGGCGAATGGGACGCAGTCGCCTCGTCAAGGCTCGTACGGATACCCCGCTGTACGCTCCGCTGAGCGATCTCATGTCCGTCTCCTTTGGCCCCTTGCCGTTGCTCACCGACGCACTCGCGGGACTCGAAGGTGTGCAGCAGGCATACATCTACGGCTCTTGGGCCGCTCGGTACAACGGCGAGCCGGGGCCGCCGCCCGCTGATGTCGATGTCGTCGTTGTGGGTGATCCCGATGTTGACGCGCTCTTTGACCTTGCTGAGGAGGCGTCCACACGGTTGCGCCGCGAGGTCAATGTCCATCGGGTTTCCGCCGAGGCGTGGGAGGCCCGCACAGATGATCCGTTCCTCACCAGCGTTCGGGAACGTCCGCTGGTCCAGTTGAACCTTGACCTGGAGGCGCAATGACGCGTTGGAGTCAAGGGCGAACGACGGTCGATGCGCTCATCGGCAGTGGCCGGCTCGAACGCGTACCCGCTTCCCAGCGAGCCGCCGAAGCGGAACTGGTCCGGGCGCGTACGCATGTCGGCTCCGCGAGGCGGTTGTTGGCCACGGACCCGGAGGGCGCGTACACGCTGGCATATGACGCCGCACGCCGAGCGCTGGCCGCGGTATTGCAGAACCAGGGACTGCGCGCCACCAGCCGTGGTGGCCATACCGTGATCTACGAGGCCCTGCGAGCGCAGCTCGATCCGCCGCTCGGGTCCATACTGCGTCCTTTCAATCGAATGCGAGCCCGGCGCAACGAAGTCGAGTACCGGTCGTCGGAGGCCCCCGCCGTGACGCCGGAGGAGGTTGCGGGCGACCTGGCGAAGGTGGAGGCGCTCATCGAGCTCGCGGAGAAGGCGATTCCGAACATGCCGCGTTACTGAGCTTCGATCGCCTGCCCGGTCTTCGTGGGGCGTGAAGGCTGACCTTGTTTTCCCGCTCGGGCTCGCGGCTGACGGGCAGGGGCTTCGGGGTGGATCGAGCTTGTCCAGGTCGAGGCTGATCTCGAAGGGCGCCGGATGTCGGAGTGAGCCTCGGAAGGCGACGAGGGCGCGTAGGAGCAGGTCGGGGCGTTGTGGTCAGCGTTCAGGTGTGTCGACTTCCTCGCCCTCGTCGTACGACCCGGGCATCTCGTCCAGTACGAGGTGCCCGCAGCAGGGACACGGATAGCGGTGGCTCACCCGCCCAGTCTCATCGACGGGCCCGTGCCGATGCCATGCATTTCCAGGCTGTACGACCGCAAGATGCTCGCCCGGATCCATTCCGCTTCGACGTGCAACTCGCCGAACGCGCAGAGGAAGGGGCCGGGCTTTGGTGGGCCCGACCCCTTCCTCGTGCTGCGGCGACGTGTGGTTCCGGCTTCAGTCAGTGCGGTCGGGAGCCGGCTCGCCGACGACGACGATCGGCGCGAAGGGGATCGCCTCGTGCTTCACCGGTTCATCGCCCACCAGATGAGCCACGCCATGAGCGTGGAGCCCAGTGTCGAAGCCGCGCCGCGGAGCATGTGCCTGATGAGAGCGGACCAGGCGCGGCGGGCGAGCTGACGCAGCCGTCGGATGCGGGCCGTCCACTTCGGGGTCGTCTTCAGGTTCTTCTTGAGCGCCTTGGACTTGTGCATCTTCGTCGTCCTGGTGGTGAGGTCGGGCAGTTCCGGTGACGACGTTCCGGTACTCGAAAGATGTTGCGCACGGGGCAACTTGTTGCCGAGCCGGCTGCAACAGCCGGGGTGTTGCAGGATTCCGCGCAACAGCCCCGGGTGTCAGAGGCAGCAGGTAGGAATGGGTGGTGCTGTCAGACAACCGGGCGGACGGCATACTCGACGAGCCTCGTGCCGATCTGTCCGCCGCCGAACGGGACCTCGTAGAGGCCATGCGCGCGGCGTTCGCCACACTGGGCCTCTCGCTCAGGGCCGTCGCCCGCAAGCTGTCGTGGAACTACACGACCCTCAGCAGGTACCTCGGGTGCAAGAGTTTTCCGCCTGCGCAGTTCATCGAGGGGCTCATCGGACTTGCCGGAGACAAGCTCTCCGCGGACGAGACCGCACAGCTGCGGCGCCTCCATGGCGCCGCCGAGGAGGGGCGTAAGGGCCCACAGCATCGGATGAGGACGCTGAGCGCCCAGGTCCGCCGCACGGCCGAACAGGCCAAGGACGCAGACCTCAGAAGGGAGGAAGCAGAGGCCGGCCTGAGCGTGGCCCGCGCGGAGATCCGTCGGCTGCGCACTCAACTGCATATTTCCACGGGGTCGCTGGAGGACTGTGGGGACGCCTTCCTGACCGAGCTGGACCGCTACGCGGCACAGCATGCATCCGGCGCCCACGACATGCCGGTCCGCGTGCGCCCCAGAGTTCTCGCCTCCTGGCGCACCTTCTTGCTGGGTGCGGACTCCGTACCCAGCATGTCGCGCACGGATTCCCTGCCGGGTACGCGGGATCGCCGGGTCGCGACCTATGACCTGCTGGAACTCGAACAGCGCCGCCGCGATGTGCTGGATGCCCTCGTTCCGCTGGGCGATCCGGATGCCGGACCGCCGGGTGGGGCAATGGCCGAGCTGCATGAGCTGGCCTTCAACATCATGGTCGGTTCCGGTCCTCGGCCTTTTGTCCGAGCGCTCGAGTACGTGTCCGCCGACCTGCCGGCCCGGCCCGATACCTCACAGCACGTGCTGCGTGGCCAGCTGGCCACCGGCGGCGCCGCGGGCCCGTTGGCCGACTCCTGGCGACGGAACATCAATCGGTGGGATCACGAGCCGGGCCCGCAGTGGACGGACAGCTCGCCCCGAACCGCCGAGCGACGGATCGCGTTGTACGAAGCCCTCGCCCTGGAGCCCGGTACCCGCCGGATCCTGACCGAGCTGATCCCGATCTCCTTCGCCGCGGGCCCCGTCGTCATCGGCGAACCGCCCCGGCCGTGGGTAACCCCGGCGCACCTAGCCAACGGCTGGTACTGGCCCGCGTACGAGCGGTGCCTGCGGGACCTCAAGGGCTGGTCGGCCGATTCCGTGACCGGCATCGACGAGGCCGCCGACCGAGTGGTCGAGCGGCTCGCCGACCCCACCGACGCGGCCGCCTATCAGACCAAAGGCCTGGTCATGGGGTATGTCCAGTCCGGAAAGACCGCCAACATCACCGGCGTGATCGCCAAGGCGGTGGACCGCGGCTACCGGCTGGTGATCGTGCTCAGCGGCACCCTCAACCTGCTGCGCGCCCAGATGCAACGGCGTCTCGACATGGAGCTGGTGGGCAAGGAAAACATTCTGCGCGGCGCTCCCGAGGAGTACTCCGAGTACGCCGACGACCCGGCGTGGCAGGAGGGCGGATTCCTCTCGCACGGAGAACTCCCTTCGCGCCTCGGCGCGTTCGATGTCATCCGTCTCACCACCCGGAACGACGACTACCAGGCGCTGCGCCAGGGCATCACCGCGCTCGAATTCGAGAAGGCCGATCCCGCCCTGCCGTTCCACCACCCCCACAACCTGCACCGCAGCTCGGCGCGGCTCATGGTGGTGAAGAAGAACAAGGCGGTGCTTGCGCGGGTCGTCAACGACCTCCGGCGGTTGGGGCGACAGCTTGATGAGATTCCCGTCCTCATCGTGGACGATGAGTCGGACCACGGATCGGTGAACACGGCACACCCTGGGAGCGG
Source organism: Streptomyces sp. ISL-66 (assembly GCF_018614135.1). Lineage (GTDB taxonomy): Bacteria > Actinomycetota > Actinomycetes > Streptomycetales > Streptomycetaceae > Streptomyces. Next base: position 8,691 of record NZ_JAGGOW010000137.1, on the reverse strand, counting down.
ACGGGAGCGTGCCGACCGCACGGCGATCAACGGCCTCATCTCCGAACTGCTGGGGCTGCTCCCACGCGCCCAATACGTCGCCTACACCGCCACCCCGTTCGCGAATGTCCTGATCAACCCGACCGATCAGGAGGACTTGTTTCCCAAGGACTTCGTGATCGCCCTGCCCCGGCCTTCCGGCTACATGGGGGCGCGCGAGTTCCACGACTTCGACTCCCCCGTTCCGGTGCACAAGCGGACGGTCGCCGACTCGCGGGAGCTCGCACACGTCCGGCCCATGGGGGAGACCGGGGGCGACGACGACGTGTACCTGCGGCAGGCACTGGACGCCTTTCTCCTGTCGGCGGCAGTCAAGCTCTACCGTGAGGCGCACGACCCGAGCGGTATCGGCTACCGCCACCACACGATGCTCGTCCACGAGTCCGTACGGATGGCCGACCACCGTGAGAGCGCCCACCGGCTCGCCCAGCTCTGGCACGCGGACCAGCATGAGGGTGAGTGCGGGCTCGGACGGCTCCAGGCTCTGTTCGAGTCCGACTTCGCTCGCGTCTCGGCCCACCACCACGCCGGGTTCGTGAGGCCGGCGGACTTCGGTGACCTGGTGCCGTACCTCCGCGCGGCGCGCACCCGCATCGAAGGGGGAGGAGGTCCCGTCGTCGTGGTCAACGGCGACCGGGACATCGAGAGCGGGACCGTGGACTTCGACCGCCGTCCGGTGTGGAAGATTCTCGTAGGAGGTGCCAAGCTCTCCCGCGGCTTCACCGTCGAAGGTCTGACCGTCACGTACTACCGGCGCAGCACCAACCAGGCCGACTCTCTCATGCAGATGGGCCGGTGGTTCGGGTTCCGCCATGGCTACAGGGACCTGGTGCGGCTGTACATCGGGATTGGCGCGGGCAGCGACAAGGGCATCGACCTGTACGAGGCGTTCGAGGCCGCCTGCCGCGACGAAGATGCTTTCCGGGCGCAGCTCGCCGACTACGCGAAGCCGGTGGACGGCGGCCCGGCGATCACGCCGTCGCAGATCAGGCCGCTGGTGGCCCAGTACCTCCCAGAGCTGAAGCCCACGAGCGCAAGCAAAATGATGAATGCCCGGCCCGTGGAGATCCGCTCGCCCGGCAGGTGGATCGAGCCGAGTGCACTTCCTGTCGATGGCGTCACAATCAGACGGAACACGGAACGGTGGCGGCCGGTGCTGTCGGCTCTGGGCGGACCGCTGGAGCAGCTCTCGTTGCCCGCCGATGACGGGACGAGGGCCGCCTCGTTCTCGGCGCTCACCGCGATCGTCACGAACGCACAGCTGCTCGACGTATTGGGCGGTCTGGAGTGGGACCATCCGAAGGTCTTCGCACCGCACCTCGCTTATCTGTGGAGTCTCGGCACTGGCCCGGCGCCCCTGGCCGGGTGGCTGATCGTGGCACCGCAGCTCGCCTCGGAGAACGCGCTGAAGGTAGCCCTCCCCGGGACACCTGAGATCTCACTGTTCCGGCGTGCTCGTCGGCGCCCAGGCACCTTCGGCGCGATCAGCGATCCCGGCCACCGCCGGGTGGCGCGGGAGCTACTGAATGACGGCGAGCGCGGGGTGGCGTTGCTCTATCCCGTCATCGAACCGGAACAGGCGCTCCAGCAGCCGGTGGACATCGCCCGCGTCTCCATCGGCTTCGCACTGTTGACTCCCAACAGGAAGGACAGCGACGGATCCGGGCCGGCCATCCGGTTCCGGGCCGGCGGCGTATGACGTGTAGCGAGGCAGTATCCCACCCATACCTCAGAGAAGGACGAGGTCTGGCTCCGGCAATGGCGGAATGAGACCCGCGCTCGATCGAGCCGCGGGGCGAGCTGTCCGCAGATGGTCCGCAGGACACCCGTAAGCGGCTGTCGGGACCCAACGCACTCCAACGGGGAAATGGCTGGTCAGGGCCACACACGGGGCTCCGTCGCAGGTCAGGGTCGGGGCTCAGGCATTCCGCTTCAACGTCTGAGCGGATGAATAACACCACGTCGCTGACGTGGCAGACAAGCAGGTCAGAAGGGGTCGGACTCCGACCCCTTCGTCATCGCTATTGGTCAGGCGGCGCCCTCGGCCCGTGGGCGCCGACCGATGCTGTCGGGTGTGGACGACCCGGTGGGTGGTGCGGGCGTCGGGGCTCGCGGTTCTGGTCCGTCTAGGGGGCTGGCGGCGCGAGCGGGGTGGTATCCGGCCCCGGGCCCGGGTGCCGGGTGCGTATCCACCCCGCCCGCGTCCGCGTCTTAGAGGCCGCGGATCGAGGCGATCGTGAAGGGCGTCGGGGTGCCTGTGGACGGCATGGGGCCGCCGTCCTTGTCGAACTGGGAGCGCACCACCAGGGTGCGGCCGCCCGGGATCTGGACCAGCGTGGTCGGGATCTGTAGCGAGGGGTCCGTGACCGTGCGGACCTGGCGGGCCCGGGTGCCGTCCGCGGAGAGCTGCCAGCGGCTCAGGGTGTTCCGCGTGTTCTGCGCCGCGCGCAGGACGCCGCCGGGGGCCAGGTCGAGGCCGTCGGCCGTCTTCAGGTCGCCGCCGGAGAGGGCCACGCGGGAGACCGCCCCCGAACGGGGGTCGATGCGGTAGAGGTCTCCCGCCGTCATGTCGACGGTGAGCAGGTAGCGCCCGGCCGGGTCGGCGGCGATGCCGTTGAGGTTGAAGCTGCCCGCCGGCGCGGGGGTCAGCCGCGTGCTCAGGTCGTAAGCGGGCAGCAGCGGGCCGGAGCCGGCGGCGAGCTGGGCCGGGGTCACCCGGTAGACCACCGCGCGGACGCTGTCGGTCAGGTACGCGGTGCCGTCCGGGGTGATCGCCAGGTCGTTGAGGAAGCGGGGGTCGTTGCCGGGGATCTCGAAGTGGGCGAGGCGGGACCCCGAGCGGGTGTCGTAGACCGAGACGCCCGAAGTGGAGTCGGTGACCCACAGCCTGCCGTGCGCGTCGACGCGCAGGCCGTTCGCGGTGTGGCGGCCGTCGGTGCCGGAGGGCAGGAACACCTCCGCCGTGCGGGCGCCGGAGCGGGCCCGGTAGACGGTGCCGTCCGTGTACGAGCCGACGTAGACCATGCCGGTGCGGGGATCGGCGGCTATGCCCTCGGGGAAGGCCTTCGCGGAGGGCAGGTCGAAGGCCGTGGAGATCCGGACGGCCGCTGCCCGCGCAGGCGAGGCCCGTTCGTCGGAGGCTGCGTCCCGGGACGTCCGGCCGTTCGAGGGTTGGGTGGCCTGGGCGGCCGGGGCCGCGCCGAGGGCGAGGGCAACGGCCAGGGCGAGCAGGGAGGCGGGCAGGAGCTTCGTCGACATCGGACGTCCTCTTCTCGGCGTGTGAACACGAAGCTAGATTAGAGCTCTAATCCATGCAAGGGCTTTATGATGCCGCAATGACTTCCATGCCCGTCGAGGAGCGCATCGGCTCCCACGTGAAACGCGCCGAGCAGGCGCTCCTCGGGGCCAAGAACGCGGCGGTGAAGCCGGCCGCAGTAACGGTTCCGCAGTACGCCGCGCTGCTCTGGCTCTCGGAGAAGCCCGGGATCTCCGCCGCCGCGCTCGCGCGCCTCTGCGGAGTGACTCCGCCGACCATGAACACGGTGCTGAAGAACCTCCAGGAGCGCGGCCTCATCGAGCGGACCCCGCACGAGCTGCACCGCAACGTCCTGGAGACCCGGCTCACCGACGAGGGGCGCTCGGCGATGGAGATGGCCGACGCGGCGGCCGTGTCGGTCGAGCGCAGGCTCGCCGCCGCGTTCACCGCGCAGGAGCGGGAGCAGTTGATCGGGTTGCTGGGGCGGTGTGCGCGGGTGCTCGACGACCTGAGGTGATTCGGGGAGGGGAGGTTGCGGAGGCAGGGCAGAGGTTCCGCGCATGTCTTTGCGCTGTTTTGGAACTCCTCGGGGGATTCACACATCAGGACTAGGGGGAGCCCCAGTCCGTTCTGTCCCACTGGGGGGCAGTCATGACCGTTCGGAGCGAAGTTCGTGCACCAGGACCCGCAGCGTCCGCGGCCCGACGACCAGCCGTACCAGTCGAGCCAGGCGAGCCCGTCGAGCCGGACGAGCCGGACGAGCCAGGCGAGCCCGTCGAAGCAGGAGTACGAGGCCTACGAGCGGTACGAACCCTCCATACCCGGGCCCCTCGGTCCCCCCGACCCCCCGCAGCGCCCCCGCCGCCAGCGCTCCCGCCGCGCGATATGGATCAGCGCGGCCGTGGCCGTCGCGCTCCTGCTCGGCGGCGGCGGCTTCGCCGCGTGGAAGCGGGACTGGTTCTCCGGCAACGGCTCCACGGTGAGCTTCGGCAAGACCCCGCCCGCCGTCGGCACGGACACCGGGAGGAAGATCCCCGGCGAGGCCCCGAAGAGCGCGCCCAAGCCGAGCGGGGACCCCGACGTACAGCTCGCGACGGGCCCGGCGGCGGCCTTCAAGCAGACCACCAAGCTCGACGACGGCACCGTCATCGCCAAGACCCGCCTCGCGGGCGCCAAGTCGGGCTTCGAGGGCGACGTCTGGGTGTGGACGCCGAAGGAGTACGAGGACCCCAAGTACGCCAAGAGCGGCTTCCCGGTCCTCATCGCGCTCCCCGGCGGCAACGGCTACCCGGCCAACTACTGGTCCGACCGCAGCCTCGGCCTCCAGAAGGCCATCGCCGAAGGCGTCCAGGCCGGTACGAGCCTGCCGTTCATCGTGATCATGCCGGTGCTGAACCCGGACGCGAAGTACTACTACGACGGCTCCGACATCCCCGACCGGCCCAAGATGGGCACCTGGATCGCCGAGGACGTCCCGGACTTCACCCGCGCCAACTTCCGTACGTACAAGTCACGCGACGGCTGGGCCTTCATGGGCTCGTCCTCAGGCGCCTTCGTCGGCATGAAGCAGGTCCTCCAGCACCCGGACAAGTTCAAGGCCGTGATCGCCAGCGGCGGCGAGACCGTTCCCGACTCCCCGTTCTGGAAGGGCCACCAGGCGGAGATGGACGCGAACAACCCGGAGAAGCTCGCGCAGCAGCTGATCGACGCCAACGGGCCCGAGGTCTACATCAACTTCCAGGTCGGGACCAAGGAGAGCGGCAAGTCGCGGATGACGCAGTTCCAGGAGAAGTACGGCAAGGGCCCGGTCAAGATCACCATCCGCGACATCCAGAACGGCGAGCACAACGGCTGGCACTACGTGCGCGGCATGAAGGAAGGCTCGCTGGAGTGGATCAGCAAGGTGCTGAAGGGCCCGAAGCCCGAAGCCGGCTGACCGGGACACCCCTGGCCGGCCGCGTCGCCATCGGACGCACCCGCCCGGGGGAGTGGCCGCCCGAGCCGTGGGGCTTCAGGCCCGGCCCGGCGGCTCCGGGACGAAACCAAGTGATCTCCCCTCGATTTCAGCCGAAGGGAAATCGCCAGGAGACTGATGAACGCAAGGGGACCGATCGGTCCGACCCGTGTCCCTGCGGGGGCGCCGGAGCAGGAACGGAAGCAATCCGTGCACCAAGACCAGCAGGGTGACGGCGGCGCCACGACCGAGGACCGCCGCGGCCCCGACCGCCGCAAGCGGCGGATCCTGATCAGCGGCGGGCTCGGCCTCACCCTCCTCGTCGGCGGGGCGGCCGCTTACCAGTTCGGGCTCTTCTCGGACATGGGCGATCCCGTCGACTTCGGGACGTCCCGTACGGCGGCCTCCACCACCGCCTCCGCCCCCGCCCGGCCCGGCGTGAGCATGCCGACGGGGCCGAGGGCCGCCTTCGTACGCACCTCCCGGCTGCCGGACGGCACGCAGATCGCCCAGACGACGCTGACCGGGAAGAAGTCCGGATTCACCGGTGACGTCTGGGTGTGGGTGCCGAAGGAGTACGACGACCCGGCCTACGCCGAGAGCGCCTTCCCGGTCCTGATCTCGCTCCCCGGCGGCCGCGGCTACCCCAAGAACTACTGGGGCACCGGCCCCGGGCTCGGCCTCCAGCAGGCCGTCAGCGACGGTGCGAAGGCCGGTAGGAGCCTGCCCTTCATCCTCGTCATGCCGGTGATCAACGCCGACACCAAGCACCACTTCGACGGCTCGGACATCCCCGGCCAGCCCAAGATGGGCACCTGGATGGCCGATGACGTCCCGGATTTCACGAAGGCCAATTTCCGCACCTTCACCTCCCGCGACGGGTGGGCCTTCATGGGCTCCTCCTCGGGCGGCTTCGGAGCCCTCAAGCACGTCCTTAAGTACCCCGACCGCTTCAAGGCGGCCATCGCGAGCGGCCCGGACATCGTCCCCGATTCCCCGCTGTGGAAGGGGGACACGCAGGCCATGGACGAGAACAACCCCGAGAAGCTGGCCGCGCGGCTGATCGGGGCGGGCGGTCCGGACGTCTACCTGAACTTCCAGATCGGGACCAGGGAGAGCGGCCGGGAGAAGGCCGAGAAGTTCATGCGGGAGTACGGGAAGGGCCCCGTGCACACCCGGCTGCAGGTGATCCAGGATGGTGAGCACAACGGAAAGTCGTACGTACGCGGCATGAGGGAGGGCTCCTTGGAGTGGATCAGCAAGGTGATGTCGGCGCCCACGCCGACCCCCCGCCCGCCGCAGCCTTCGACGCCGCGCTCGACCCGGAGCTCCGCCCCCGGATCGACGCCCGGTCCAACGCTCGGTTCGCCCGGGCCGGCTTCCGGCTCGACGCGCCGCTCGGCCCCCGCCCCGAGGCCGCACCCGACGTCACACCCGTCGCGGAAGCCGATGCCGGAGGCGGACCGGGACGGCAGCGCGGAAGACGCCGCCGGGCGATGAGCCCGGGGGTCAAGTCAGTCGCCTCCGCAGCCGCGGCCGGGGTCGCCGCGGTGCTCGCGATGGCCTTCGTCAAGAGCTCCGGGGGCTACGAGGACCGGCACGCGCTCGCGTTCCCCACCGTCGGGGTGCTCATGGCCAACGGCGAGCACTGGTGCACGGCCAGCGTCGTCGACAGCCCGCGGGGCAACGTGGTCGCCACCGCCGCGCACTGCGTGGCCCCCGCCGGCGAGAACGGGCAGCCGGGCGAGGTCGCGCACGACGGGCTGGCCATCGGCGAGCTCGCCTTCGTCCCCGCTTTCTCGGGGGAGGGCTCGGGCAAGCAGCCCCTCGGGGCGTGGAAGGTGCGCTCCGTCCAGGTCGACGAGCGCTGGACGAAGTGGGGCGAGGAGACCGCCGACTTCGCCTTCCTCACCGTCGACCCGGACGAGGACGGGCGGAGCCTCCAGGAGGTCGTCGGGCGCGACGAGACCCCGAAGCCCGCCTGGACCTCCGGCTACGACCGGGAGGTGACCGTCGTCGGGTACCCGGAATCGCAGCACAACCCCGAGAACAAGCCCGTCGCCTGCACGACGCAGAGCCGCCACGACGAGGACGACCCCGCCATGCTGTACATCAACTGCTCCGGGTTCTGGACCGGGACCAGCGGCAGCCCGTGGATCGCCGACCGGGGCGGCCCGGGGCTGCCCGGGCAGCTGATCGGGGTGCTGAGCGGCGGGGACACGGACGTGGATTCGACGGCGGCCCTGTTCGACGGCCGCGCGAAGGCACTGTACGAACGTGCGGCGAACGGCTGACGCGAGCCCGCCGAGGGGCCGCCGTCAAGGGCCCGCTACCGAGGCCCGCTACCGAGGGGCCGCCGCCGGCCGGCCGCCGCCGACGGGCCGCCGCCGAAAGGCCGCGGCAGGCCCGGCCGGTCGGGTCAGGTACGCCGCTCCGTGCTGACGATCACGCTCACGGCGGCCACGACGATCGCGCCGCCGAGCACGATCGGCCAGGTCAGGGCCTCGTCGAGGATGAGCCAGCCGAGGGTGACGGCCACGACCGGATTCACGTACGCGTACGTGGCCACCAGCGAGAGCGGAGCCGCCCGCAGGAGCCACACGTACGCGGTGAAGGCGACGAGCGAGCCGAAGAGCACGAGGTAGCCGAGGGCCAGCCAGGACGCGGTGGAGTAGGACCCGGGATCCAGGCCGTGCTGCTCGCCGCGGCACAGGCCGACGACGATGCCTCCGGCCCCGCCCGCCAGCATCTGGTAGGCGCTGCCGGTGAAGGGGTCGGCCGGCAGGGTGAGCTTCGACGCCGAGAACGAGCCGAGCGACCAGAGGACCGAGCCCGCGAGGACCATGAGCACCCCGCCGATCGCGATCTCGCCGCCGATCCCCGGGCTGCACAGGACCGCGAGTCCGCCGAGGCCCAGCAGCACGCCCGCCAGGGTGCGCGGCGACGGGCGGTCGCCGGTGCCGGCCCGCAGGAAGACCAGCCACATGGGCACGGCGGCGACCAGGAGGGCGGCGAGACCGGAGGGGATCGAGGTCTCGGCCAGGACGACGAGTCCGTTGCCGCCGAGGACCAGGAGCAGGCCGACGAGGACGGCGGAGCCCACCTGGGCGCGGGTGGCCTTGAGGGCGGCGGGGCCGTGGCGCCAGGCGACGATCGCCGCGAGCAGCGCGCCGGCGGCGAGGAAGCGCGCCCCGGCGGAGAGGAACGGGGGCATGGTCTCGACGACGATCCGGATGCCGAGGTAGGTCGAGCCCCAGACGACGTAGACGAGGCCGAGGGCGGTCCAGACGCGGGCCGTTGAGGTGGGCATGGCCAGAATCCTATGTCGTTGGCCACTGCACCCATCGGGCGCCTCGGGCACGGGCCCGCGACCGCGGCGATGGCTCTGACCGCGGCGACGGCTCGCGACGGCCCACGACGGCTCGCGACGGCCCACGACGGC
>NZ_JAGGOW010000136.1 GCF_018614135.1 Streptomyces sp. ISL-66 | reverse complement strand
GGCCGTGGCCGGGCCTGTGGCCGAGCCGGCGGCCGGGGCCGTGGCCGAGCCTGCGGCCGGGGGGTGCGAGGGCATCGGCGGAAGACCCGGCGGCATCCGGGAGGGCTCCGGCGGTCCCGCCGGCGGGGGGACGTGCCCGGTGGTGCGCGGCGCCCGCTTCTCGTCCGTGCCGTGCGTGCCGTGCGTGCCCTCGGTGTCCATGTAACCCCTGCCCCCTGCCCGTTACCGCACTGTGCTGCGCGCTCAATCTAAGCGGTCGCCGGGAAGGGGGGCGCGTTTCCGCGCCGTCCGGTGCGGTGCCGCCCGATGACCCGAACCGGTCGTGATCCACAGGACACGTGCGGATTCGTTCCTATGGCCGTCACGGACAAGGACACGCGGGCACCACTCCCGAACGGAGCATGCGGGACGGGGCCCCCCGGGCCTAGCCTGCGGACAAAGACACAAGTGCGTCCGAAAACACCCCCCAGGAGCCCCCTATGACCGCTGTTCCGCAGGAGCGCCGCATCGTCACCGCGATCCCCGGCCCCAAGTCGCAGGAGCTGCAGGCCCGCCGCCTTTCGACGGTGGCCGGCGGCGTGGGCTCCGTGCTCCCCGTCTTCACGGCCCGCGCGGGCGGCGGCATCATCGAGGACGTCGACGGCAACCGTCTGATCGACTTCGGCTCGGGCATCGCCGTGACCTCGGTCGGCGCCTCCGCCGAGGCCGTCGTGCGCCGCGCCTCCGCGCAGCTCGCCGACTTCACCCACACCTGTTTCATGGTGACCCCCTACGAGGGCTACGTGGAGGTCTGTGAGGCCCTCGCCGAGCTCACCCCGGGTGACCACGCCAAGAAGTCGGCCCTGTTCAACTCCGGCGCCGAGGCCGTCGAGAACGCCGTCAAGATCGCCCGTTCGTACACCAAGCGCCAGGCCGTCGTGGTCTTCGACCACGGCTACCACGGCCGTACGAACCTCACGATGGCGCTGACCTCGAAGAACATGCCGTACAAGCAGGGCTTCGGCCCGTTCGCCCCCGAGGTCTACCGCGTCCCGGTCGCCTACGGCTACCGCTGGCCCACCGGCGCCGAGAACTGCGGCCCCGAGGCCGCCGCCCAGGCGATCGACCAGATCTCCAAGCAGATCGGCGCCGACAACGTCGCCGCGATCATCATCGAGCCGGTCCTCGGCGAGGGCGGCTTCATCGAGCCGGCCAAGGGCTTCCTGCCGGCGCTCGTGAAGTTCGCCAACGACAACGGCATCGTCTTCGTCGCGGACGAGATCCAGTCCGGCTTCTGCCGCACCGGCCAGTGGTTCGCGTGCGAGGACGAGGGCATCGTCCCCGACCTGATCACGACCGCCAAGGGCATCGCGGGCGGCCTGCCGCTCGCCGCCGTCACCGGCCGCGCCGAGATGATGGACTCCGTGCACGGCGGCGGTCTGGGCGGCACCTACGGCGGCAACCCGGTGGCCTGCGCCGGTGCGCTCGGCTCCATCGAGACCATGAAGGAGCTCGACCTCAACGCCGCGGCGAAGAAGATCGAGACGCTCATGAAGGCCCGTCTGACGGCCATGCAGGAGAAGTACGAGATCATCGGCGACATCCGCGGCCGCGGCGCCATGATCGCGATCGAGCTCGTGAAGGACCCCTCCTCCAAGACCCCGAACCCGGAGGCGGCCGGCGCGCTCGCCAAGGCCTGCCACGCGGAGGGCGTGCTCGTCCTCACCTGCGGCACCTACGGCAACGTGCTCCGCTTCCTCCCGCCGATCGTCATCGGCGAGGACCTGCTGAACGAGGGCCTGGACGTCATCGAGGCCGCGTTCGCGGCTCTCTGATCGAACGTCTGACCCGCGCGGTAGAACGCGGGGACCGAATGCTCGATCAGTGCGCGGCCACTACCGGTGGTAACGGTCGGGCGCTGTGAAGAACGTGTGGGGGGCCGATGGCGGGAGCGTTTTCCTGCTGTCGGTCCCCCTTCCGCTGCCGTACGGTTTCTGCAGATGAGTGAGACACCCCGCTCCCGGGAAACCGGGGGCGACACCAGTACCGGGCTTCCCCAGCGCCGCACTGGGCATGCGTTCGCGCACACTCCTCACCGATCGGACAGCCGTACGCCCCAAACCCCCCGGGGCGCACGGCGACCCGGTCCGGGCGGCCGTCCCGGAACCACCCCCCCTGTTCCGGGACGGCCGGCCTCTCTCCTCTCGGCGCTCTCCGCGCTCTGCGCCCTCTGCGCCGCGCTCTTCGCCATGATCACCTGGCAGGTCCTCGTCCGGGGCCCCCTGCTGACCCCCGACGCCGCCCTCAGCCGCGCGGTGGTGCGCACCGTCCCCGACGCGCTCACCCAACGCCTCTCGGACCTCGGCAACGTCCCGGTCGCCCTGCCCGTCCTGGTCCTCGCGGTGCTCTACGCGGCCCGGCGCGGCAACCGCCGGGGTGCGGCGGCCGCGGCGCTGGCCATGGTGCTGGTGCCGGCGCTGGTCGTCCCGCTGAAGGAGTGGACCGCCCGCCCGGGCCCCCTGGAACCCTGGGCCGCCGGCTACTACCCCTCGGGGCACACCGCCACCGCGTACGTGGCCTACGGGGCCGCGGCCCTGCTGCTGCGCCCGTACACCCGCTGTCCCTGGCCCCTCCTCGTCGCCGCCGTCCTCACCGCCCTGACGGCCACGGGGCTCATCCTGCGCGGCTACCACTGGCCCCTGGACGTCCTGGCCAGCCTGCTGATGTGCACGCCGCTCCTGCTGGGCGTCCGCCGGTGGGCCCCTGGGCCTGTCCGACCCTGCGCCTAAGCTTCTGCCGGTCTAGGGATTCTTCTCCAACGAAGGGCGGGGGCGCGCCATGGGTGCCAGCGGTTGGGACTACGTGACGACGTACGAGGGGGGAGTGCAGGCGTCGCTGGACGCCCTGCACGCGCGGGTGTTCGTCGAGGAGTTCGGCGAGACCGGCGACTACCCGGATCTGGCCGCCCTGTGGGCCGACGGCGAGTTCATGGGGACGGGCGGCACCCACACGATCCTCGACGTCCCGGTGGCCGCCACCGGCTCCGGGGACGGGGGCGGGTCCGAGGGCACGCTGCGGCCCCTGTCCGCCGAGCGCCTGCTGCACCACTTCGGCACGGGGCGGCCGACGGTCGACCGCTACGAGGAGCTGATGGCCGCGGCCGCCCGGGCGATGAGCCACCAGGAGTACGAAGAGAGCCTGCTGGGCGAGGAGTTCCCGAAGTGGAGCGGGCTGTACGTCCTGCTGTACGCGCAGGGCGCAGCCGCGGGCGACGGCGTCGAGCCGACCCACGTGGGCTTCTTCGGCTGCTCCGGAGACTAGTGCCGAGGGCCGGAGTCCCGCGGGATTCCGGCCCGGCCGCAGCGGAGGGAGGGGGCGCCGGCCCCGGCGGGTCAGCCGCCGAAGTAGGCGTCGAAGTTCTTCGAGAACTCCCAGCTGCCGAAGCGGTCCCAGTTGATCGACCAGGTCATCAGGCCGCGCAGCGCGGGCCAGGTGCCGTGGGTCTGGTAGGAGCCGCAGTCGGTGTGCTTCGTCAGGCAGTCCAGCGCCTTGTTCACCTCCGCCGGGGAGGTGTGGCCGTTGCCCGCGTTGGTCGTGGCGGGGAGGCCGATGGCGACCTGGTCCGGGCGCAGCGGCGGGAAGACGCGGGAGGTGTTGCCCGCGACGGGGAAGCCGGTGAGCAGCATGTCGGTCATGGCGATGTGGAAGTCGGCGCCGCCCATGGAGTGGTACTGGTTGTCGATGCCCATGATCGAGCCCGAGTTGTAGTCCTGGACGTGGAGCAGGGTGAGGTCGTCGCGCAGGGCGTGGATGACCGGGAGGTAGGCGCCCGCGCGCGGGTCCTGGCCGCCCCAGGGGCCGGATCCGTAGTACTGGTGGCCGAGCTGGACGAAGAAGGTCTCGGGGGCCATGGTCAGGACGAAGTCCGGGCCGTACTTGGCCTTGAGGGTCTTGACGGCGGAGACCAGGTTGACGATCACCGGGGTGGTGGGGGCGCGGAAGTCGGTGTCGCCGGTGGCCAGCAACAGGGAGTGGCCCTCGAAATCGATGTCGAGGCCGTTGAGCCCGTACTCGTCGATGATCTTGCCGACGGAGGAGACGAACGCGTCGCGGGCGGCGGTGGTGCCCAGCTGGACCTGGCCGTTCTGTCCGCCGATGGAGATCAGGACCTTCTTTCCGGCGGCCTGCTTCGCCTTGATGGCCGCCTTGAACTCCGCGGCCGATTCGACGTTCGGGCATTCGCTCACCGGGCAGAGCTGGAAGCGGATGTCGCCCGAGGTCACCGAAGTCGGTTCGCCGAAGGCCAGGTTGATGACGTCCCAGGAGGCGGGTACGTCGGCCATCCGGACGTAGCCGGAGCCGTTGGCGAAACTGGCGTGCAGGTAGCCCACGAGGGCGTGCGCGGGCAGGCCGGGGTTGCCCGGATCGCCGCCGCCCGGCGTGGTCACCGCGGCGGCGGCGCTCTTGGGGGATTCTCCGGCCGCGTTGACCGCGCTGACCTGGAAAGAGTAGGCCGTGGAGGCGGTGAGTCCGGTGACGCTCGCCGAAGTGCCGCTGACGATCGTCGGGTTGGCGCCGTCGCGGTAGACCTTGTACGAGGTGGCGCCGGTCGCCGCCGTCCAGCTCAGGCCGACGGAGGTGGCGGAGGTCGCGGAAACCGTCAGGCCGGTGGGGGCGGCCGGGGGCTGCGGCTGGCCGGGTCCGGAACCGCCCGGGTCGGGGCCGACGAGGGTGACGTCGTCGGTGAAGTGCGGCGGCTGGCCGTACCAGCCCTGCGTGTACACGGTCACCGAGGTGGTGGCCGCTCCGGTACGGAAGCTCGTGCTCAGCTGCTTCCAGGCGCCCGGGGTCTGGGTCCAGGTCTGCACGTCGGTGGTTCCGGTGCCGGTGGCGCCGAGGTAGACGTACGCGCCCTGCACCCATGCGGTCAGGGTGTAGGCGGAGTCGGGCTTGACGGTGACGGTCTGGGAGCAGCGGGCGTTGTCCTGCCCGGCCGGGGTGGCCTTGAGGGCCGAACTCCCCCCGTGGACCGGAGTGCTGATGGTGCTTCCGCTGCCGGCCGGGCAGCTCCAGCCGTCGAGTCCGGCTTCGAAGCCGCCGTTGCGGACGAGGTCGGCGTCGGCCGCCGCGGCGGACGGGCCGGTGGCGAGGAGGCCGGCCGCCGCGAGGGCGGCGGCGGTAAGGAAGGACAGGGCCGTTCTTCTGACGGCGCTTCTTGCTGCGCGCACAACTGCCTCCGGTGCATGGGGGGATGGAGCCAGGCCACAGGTGATGGAGCGGGCGGGCCCAAGATGGTCCAGACCAATCTCCTTGTCAAGACTTCCCACCTCCCCGGCCCAGGGTGCGCGCCGCCGCCTCGTGCATCGCGAACTCGAGCAGCACCGGATCGGTGAGCGTGCCCTGCCCGTCGGGGACCACCAGCCAGCGCACGCCGCCCGTGGCCCGGCCGGGATACGGGACCACGATCCAGGTCCCGCGCCCGGCTCCCCGTACACCCGTCCCGATCCAGCGGGAGGCCGTGCCCGCGGGAACGAAGAAGCCCAGCCGGGTGTCGCCGAGATCGGCGAGCACCGGGCCGGGCCGGTCGGTCAGGAGTCCGAGTACGCCGAGGGCACTCTGCCCCAGGTCCCCCGGCAGGATCAGTACGTCCCAGCGCCGGCCGGCGGGCAGCAGGGCGACCCCGAGGGGGTTGCGCTCCCACTCCCACCGACAGGCTTCCGGATCCGGTGCCACCGAGACCAGCCATTCCACTGCCGCCTTGTCCCCCGGGATCGCCATCGCCCGGCCTCCGTTCTCTGTGTGTGCGGTGAGGGGTTCTCCACCGGAGAGAGCGGGGCCGGGCTCGGGTATGACGCGGGTTTCGTTACTCCGTGGTAGTGAAGCGGGTCACAGGCTGAGCGACGGAGTGCGCCCGGGGCGTGCGGGCGTCTTTTACCTGATCAGCACAGCGGGGATCAGCACATCGGACGGCCGCGCGGACGGAGGGCGGCTGATCAGTGCGCCCGGACCTCAGCTGTCGAAGCCGAGGCCGAGGCGGTCCAGCGCCTTGAGCCACAGGTTCCGGTGCCCGCCCGTGCGGTCCGCCCGCGCCAGCGACCACTTGGTCAGCGTGATCCCGGTCCAGGCGAAGGGCTCCGGCGGAAACGGCATCGGCTTGGAGCGGACCATCTCCAGCTCCGTGCGCTCGGTCCGCTCCCCCGCCAGGAGGTCCAGCATCACCTCGGCGCCGAAGCGGGTGGCGCCGACGCCGAGGCCGGTGAAGCCGGCGGCGTAGGCCACCTTCCCCCGGTGCGCGGTGCCGAAGAAGGCCGAGAAGCGGGAGCAGGTGTCGATCGCCCCGCCCCAGGCGTGGCTGAAATTCAGCCCTTCCAGCTGGGGGAAACAGGTGAAGAACTGCTCGGCGAGCGTGAGGTAGGTCTCGGGCCGGTGGTCGAGGGCGGGGTCGAGCTTGCCGCCGTACGGGTAGATGGCGTCGTAGCCGCCCCACAGGATCCGCCGGTCGGGGGTGATCCGGAAGTAGTGGAACTGGTTGGCGCTGTCGCCGAGTCCCTGCCGGTTCTTCCAGCCGATCGAATCCAGCTGCTCCTCGGAGAGCGGCTCCGTCATCAGGGCGTAGTCGTAGACCGGGACGATGAGCGGGCGCACCCGCTTGACCAGCGAGGGGAAGACGTTGGCGCCGAGCGCCACCCGGCGGGCGAAGACCCGCCCGTAGGGGGTGCGCACGGCCGTCCCGGCCCCCGAGCCGGCCAGGTCCAGGCCGCGCGTGTTCTCGTAGATCCGCACGCCCAGGCCCAGGCAGGCCCGCTTCAGGCCCCAGGCGAGCTTCGCCGGGTTCAGCATGGCGACGCCGTCGCGGTCCCAGATCCCGCCGAGGAAGGTCGGAGAGTCGACTTCCGCGCGCAGGGCGTCGCTGTCCAGCCATTCGGAGCCGCCCGCGAGGCCCAGCTTCCCGGCTTCCTCGTGGAGCTCGCGGAGCTCCTCGACCTGGTGCGGCTCGGTGGCCACGTCGATCTCGCCGCTGCGCTCGAAGTCGCAGTCGATGCCGTAGCGGGCGACGGCGGCCTCGATGGCGTCAAGGTTGTGGGCGCCCAGCTCCTCCAGCTTGGCCAGCTCGCCCGGCCAGCGGGCCAGCCCGTTGGCCAGGCCGTGCGTGAGCGAGGCGGCGCAGAAGCCGCCGTTGCGGCCCGAGGCGGCCCAGCCCACCTCGTGCCCCTCGATCAGGACGACGTCCCGGGCGGGGTCGCGCTCCTTGGCGAGCAGCGCGGTCCACAGGCCGCTGTAGCCGCCGCCGATGACGAGCAGGTCGCAGTGCTCGTCCCCGGTGAGGGCGGGCTCGGCGGCGGGCTTGCCGGGATCGTCCAGCCAGTACGAGACCGGCTTCGCTCCGGAAAGGGATCGTGCGGCGGTGCGCATGGCGTCTGGGGCCATGTCTTCCAACTCCCAACGGGTACGGCGAGGTGCTACTTGGGCTGTGCCTTCTTGCGGCGGTCGCCGACCATCTGGCCGGCGAGGACCACCAGCACCGCGATGACGAACATCGCCGTGCCGATGACGTTGATCTGTACAGGCGTACCGCGCTGGGCCGATCCCCACACGAACATGGGGAAGGTGACGGTGTTGCCCGAGTTGAAGTTGGTGATGATGAAGTCGTCGAAGGAGAGCGCGAAGGAGAGCAGCGCGCCCGCCGCGATGCCGGGGGCCGCGATCGGCAGGGTGACCCGCACGAAGGTCTGCACGGGACCGGCGTAGAGATCGCGGGCGGCTTCCTCCAGCCGGGGGTCCATGGACAGGACGCGGGCCTTGACGGCGGCGACGACGAAGCTGAGGCAGAACATGACGTGGGCGATCAGGATCGTCCAGAAGCCCAGCTGGATGCCCATGTTGAGGAAGAGGGCGAGCAGCGAGGCGGCCATCACGATCTCGGGCATGGCCATCGGCAGGAAGATCAGCGAGTTGACCGCGCCGCGCCCCCGGAAGCGGTAGCGGACCATCGCGAAGGCGATCGCCGTACCCAGCGCGGTCGCGCCGATGGTCGCCCACAGGGCGATCTGGAGGGAGAGCGAGAGGGAGGTGCACAGGTCGGCGACTCCGCAGGGGTCCTTCCACGCGTCGAGGGAGAACTCCTGCCAGGCGTAGTTGAAGCGCCCTGCCGGGTTGTTGAAGGAGAAGACCGTGACGACGACGTTCGGCAGGATCATGTAGGCGAGCGTGCCGAGCCCCGCGATCACGACCAGATTGCGGCGCAGCCAGGTGGTGGCGCTCTTCATCAGACCAGGTCCTCCGTCCCCGCTCGGCGGATGTAGATGGTGACCATGACGAGCACGATGGCCATGAGGATGAAGGACAGCGCGGCCGCCGTCGGGTAGTCGAGGATGCGCAGGTACTGCGACTGGATGACGTTGCCGATCATCCGGGTGTCCGTGGAGCCGAGCAGTTCGGCGTTGACGTAGTCGCCGCTCGCCGGGATGAAGGTGAGCAGGGTTCCGGAGACCACGCCCGGCATGGAGAGCGGGAAGGTCACCTTGCGGAAGACCGTGGCGGGGCGGGCGTACAGGTCCCCGGCCGCCTCGTGGAGGCGGGTGTCGATGCGCTCCAGCGAGGTGTAGAGCGGCAGGATCATGAAGGGGAGGAAGTTGTACGTCAGACCGCAGACGACCGCGAGCGGCGTGGCGAGGACGCGGTCGCCCTCGGTCATGCCGAGCCAGCTGGTGACGTCCAGGAAGCCGACCGTGTTGAGGACGCCGACCACCGGGCCGCCGTCGGCCAGGATCGTCTTCCAGGCGAGGGTGCGGATCAGGAAGCTGGTGAAGAACGGGGCGATGACCAGCACCAGCAGGAGGCCCCGCCACCGTCCGGCCTTGAAGGCGATCAGATAGGCCAGCGGGTAGCCCAGCAGCAGGCACAGCGCGGTCGCGGTGCCGGCGTAGAGCAGGGAGCGCAGGAACTGCGGGTAGTAGCCGGTGAAGGCGTCCCAGTACGTCTGGAAGTGCCAGCTGACCTTGAAGCCCTCTTCGAGGGAGCCGGTCTGCACCGAGGTCGAGGCCTGGTAGATCATCGGCAGCACGAAGAAGACGAGCAGCCACAAGATGCCCGGGAGCAGCAGCCAGTACGGGATCAGTCGCTTCTTCAGGGACGGCTTGTGGACCGGGGGCCCGTCGGCGACGACGGCCTCGGGCAGCGCGGCGGGGGCGCTCACGCGCCCTCCTCGACCGTCTCGATGCCGGCGTCGATGTCCTGGGCCGCGTCGAGCCCGAAGGTGTGGGCCGGGTTCCAGTGCAATATCACGTCGGCGCCGGGGACGAGGCGGGCGTCGCGCTCGATGTTCTGGACGTACACCTCCAACTCGGAGCAGACCGGGCTGTCGATGACGTACTGGGTGGAGACGCCGATGAAGGAGGAGTCGGCGATCTTGCCGGCCACCTTGTTGCGGCCGGCCGCGATGGCGTCCTCCTCGTCCGCGTGGACCAGGGAGATCTTCTCCGGACGCACCCCGACCAGCAGCTTTCCGCCGGCGCGGGGTGTGGTCGAACACCGCGCCGCCGGGACGCGCAGCTTCGCGCCCGCCGAGCCGACCACGACGTCAGCCGGACCGGCCTCCAGGACCTCGGCCTCGATGAGGTTGGAGGTGCCGAGGAAGTTCGCCACGAAGGTCGTCTTCGGGTTCTCGTACAGCTCGGCCGGGGCGCCCAGCTGCTCGACGCGGCCGCCGTTCATCACCGCGACCGTGTCGGCCATGGTCATGGCCTCCTCCTGGTCGTGCGTGACGTGCACGAAGGTGATGCCGACCTCGGTCTGGATCCTCTTCAGCTCCAGCTGCATCTGGCGGCGCAGCTTGAGGTCGAGGGCGCCGAGCGGCTCGTCGAGGAGGAGGACCTGCGGGTGGTTGATGAGCGCGCGGGCCACGGCGACGCGCTGCTGCTGGCCGCCGGAGAGCTGGTGCGGCTTGCGCCGGCCGAACTGGCCGAGCTGGACCAGCTCCAGCATGTCGTCGACCTGCTTCTTGACGGACTTGATGCCCCGGCGGCGCAGCCCGAAGGCGATGTTCTCGCGGACGTCCAGGTGCGGGAAGAGCGCGTAGCTCTGGAAGACCGTGTTGACGGGCCGCTTGTACGGCGGCAGGTGGGTGACCTCGCGGTCGCCGAGGCTCACGGTGCCGGTCGAGGGCTCCTCCAGGCCGGCGATCATGCGCAGGGTGGTGGTCTTCCCGCAGCCGGAGGCGCCGAGCAGGGCGAAGAAGGACCCCTGGGGGATGGTGAGATCCAGCGGATGCACGGCGGTGAAGGAACCGTAGTGCTTGCTGATCCCGGCGAGGCGGACGTCGCCGCCCGCGGTCTTGTCAGTCATGGGCCTGGGCCTTCGGTGGTGGTGACGTGGAAGGGGCGGGTGCCGGTACGGGTGCCGGTGCCGGTGGGGGGCGGCGGGACCCGTCAGGCTCCGATGAGCTTGGCGAACTTCTCCTCGTACGCCGTCTCTTCCGCGCTGGTGAGGGAGCGGAAGGCGTGCGACTTGGCGGCCATCTCCTTGTCCGGAACGATCAGGACGTTGTCCGCGAGCGCCGGGTCGATCTTGGCCAGCTCGTCCTTGACGCCCTCGACGGGGCAGACGTAGCTGATGAACGCGGCCAGTTGGGCGGCCACCGCCGGCTCGTAGTAGTAGTCGATGAGCTTCTCCGCGTTGGCCTTGTGCCGGGCCTTCGCGGGGACCAGGAGGTTGTCGCTGGAGCTGATGTAGCCGGCCGCCGGGATCGCGTACTGGATGTCCGGGTTCCCGGCCTGGAGCTGGATGACGTCGCCGGCCCAGGCCAGGCAGGCTGCGAGGTCGCCCTTGTCGAGGTCCGAGGTGTAGTCGTTGCCGGTGAAGCGGCGGATCTGGTTCTTGTCCACGCCCTTCTGGAGCCGGCCGATCGCCTCGTCGTAGTCGGAGTCCGTGAAGTTCGCCGGGTCCTTGCCCTGGTCGAGGAGCGTCATCCCGACGCTGTCGCGCATCTCGGTGAGGAAGCCGACGCGGCCCTTGAGCGAGGGGTCGTCGAGCATCTGCGTGACGGAGTCGACCTTCTTCCCGCCGGTGGCCTTGGTGTTGTAGGCGATGACGGTGTCGAGGCCGGTCCACGGGTAGCTGTACGCGCGGCCCGGGTCCCAGTCGGGGTTGCGGAACTGCGGGATCAGATTGGCGTAGGCGTGCGGGAGGTGGGCCGGATCCAGCTTCTGTGCCCAGCCCAGGCGGATGATGCGCGAGGCGAGCCAGTCGGTGACCACGATCAGGTCGCGGCCGGTGTCCTGGCCGGCCGCGAGCTGCGGCTTGATCTTGCCGAAGAACTCGACGTTGTCGTTGATGTCCTCGGTGTACTTGACCTTGATCCCGGTCCGCTTGGTGAACTCCTCCAGCGTGGGACGGGACTTCTCGTCCTCGCTGGTGTCCATGTACTCGGTCCAGTTGGAGAAGTTGATCTCCTTCTCCTGCTCCGAGTGGTCGTCGGAGGACTTCGCCGTGTCGCCTTCGCGTTTCGCGGGCGGGATGCCGCAGCCGGCGAGCGCGGACAGGCCGCCGAGGGTGAGCGCTCCGACTCCGCCGACGCGCAGCAGCGAACGGCGGGTCAGGGCGCCGCGTCCGCTGTCGATGCTGCGTCGCATCGCGGCGAGTTGCGCCGCCGAGAGGCGGTCGGGCTCGAACTGCTCCATGGGAGGTGCCCTTTCGGGATGGGTGCGGGCCGCTGGTCAGGCGGCGAGTGCCCCGCGGCGGCAGCCGCGAAGTGTTAGGTGCGGTCCCCGAAGATCGTGCGGTGCCAATCCTTCGCGGCGACCGCGGTGTTGTCGTACATCACGTGCTTGACCTGCGTGTACTCCTCGAAGGAATACGTGCTCATGTCCTTTCCGAAGCCGCTGGACTTGTAGCCCCCGTGCGGCATCTCGCTGATGATCGGGATGTGGTCGTTGACCCAGACGCAGCCCGCCTTGAGCTCGCGGGTGGCGCGGTTCGCCCGGTAGACGTCGCGGCTCCAGGCGGAGGCCGCGAGGCCGTAGGGGGTGTCGTTGGCCAGCGCGAGGCCCTCGTCGTCGGTGTCGAAGGGCAGGACGACGAGGACCGGGCCGAAGATCTCGGACTGGACCACCTCGCTGTCCTGCGCGGCGCCGGAAATCAGGGTGGGCCGGTAGTACGCGCCGTCCGCGAGGTCTCCCGCGGGGATCTCGCCGCCGGTGACGACGGTGGCGTACGCACGGGCCCGCTCGACGAAGCCGGCGACCCGGTCGCGCTGGGCGTGCGAGACCAGCGGGCCGAGGTCGGTGGCCGGGTCGAAGGGGTCTCCGACGCGGACGCCCCCCATCAGCTCGGCGACCCGGGCGACGAAGGCGTCGTGCAGCGGGCGCTGGACGTAGGCGCGGGTGGCGGCGGTGCAGTCCTGCCCGGTGTTGATGAGGGAGGCGGCGACGGCTCCGTGCGCGGCGGCCTCCAGGTCGGCGTCGTCGAAGACCAGGAAGGGGGCCTTGCCGCCGAGCTCCAGGTGGAGCCGCTTGACGGTGGCGGTGGCGATCTCGGCGACCCGCTTGCCGACGGCGGTGGACCCGGTGAAGGAGGTCATCACCACGTCCGGGTGGCCGACCAGGTGCTCGCCCGCGTCCCGGCCGGCCCCGGTGACGATGTTGACCACGCCGTCGGGCAGGCCCGCCTCCTTGGCCGCCTGGGCGAACATCAGGGAGGTCAGCGGGGTGAGCTCGGCCGGCTTGAGGACGATGGTGTTGCCCGCGGCGATCGCCGGAAGGATCTTCCAGGCGGCCATCTGCAGCGGATAGTTCCAGGGCGCGATGGAGCCCACGACCCCGATCGCCTCCCGTCGTACGTACGAGGTGTGGTCCCCGGAGTACTCGGCGGCGGCCTGCCCCTGGAGGTGGCGCGCGGCTCCCGCGAAGAAGGCGGTGTTGTCGATCGTCCCCGGCACGTCGAACTCCGTCGACAGCTTGACGGGTTTGCCGCACTGGAGGGACTCCACGTGCGCGAATTCCTCGGCCCGCTCCGCCAGCACGGCCGCCAGCCGGTGCAGCGCCTCGGAGCGCTCGCCGGGGGTGGCGCCGGACCAGCCGGGGAAGGCCCGCTTGGCGGCGGCGACGGCCGCGTCGACGTCTTCGGTGGAGGCCAGCTCGTAGGTGAGCACCTCCTCGCCGGTCGCCGGGTCGACCACGGTGTGTGACCGTCCTGAGGTGCCGGGCCGCAGCTGCCCGTCGATGTACTGCGCGCCCTCTGCGAAGCGGTCCTTGACCTGGACCGTGACCTGGAAGCGGTTGCCCATAACGCTCTCACGCTCTCCGTAGCTACAGTTCGAGCTACAGCTCGAATTGAGTGCCGATCCTGACAGAGGAGCACCCCTCGGCCAAGTGATTCCGTTGTTGCCTTTTGATTACGCGACGGAATCGGTCGACCATGTGTCGAGGCGCGCCCGAAAACCCGTACGAAGTGTCAGTGGCTCCTGCGAGACTCGCGTGCATGGAGATGATCGACGAACTGATCGGGCAGGTCAGCCGGGGTGAGCGGGTGAAGTTCCTGCCGTTCTGGGGACACCGCCCACGGGCCGACGGAAGCCTCGGGCCGAGCTGCCTCAGCCAGTGGTGGCCGTCCGAGTTCACCGTGGGTGACGTGCGGTACGCCACCGCGGAGCACTGGATGATGGCCGGAAAGGCCCGGCTCTTCGGCGACGCGCAGGCCGAGCGGGCGGCGCTGGAAGCGAAGACTCCGGCCGAGGCGAAGAAGGCCGGACGGCTGGTGCGCGCCTTCGACGACACGGTGTGGACGCGGGAGCGGTTCGCGCTGGTGGTGGCGGGCAGCGTGCACAAGTTCGGTTCCGACCCGGCGCTGAAGTCGTACCTGCTGAGCACCGGGGACCGGGTCCTGGTGGAAGCCAGCCCGATGGACCGGATCTGGGGCGTGGGCCTCGCGGCCGACGACGAGCGCGCGCTGGACCCGGCGCGCTGGCGCGGGCTGAACCTGCTGGGCTTCGCCCTGATGGAAGCCCGGGAGCGGCTGCGCGCGGGGCCGGCCGGGCCGGAGCGGTGACGCTCCGGCCCGGCCCCCTTGCCCGCGCGCGGGCAGGCCGACTCAGCCCGGGTAGACGACCTTGGTGTTCTCGTACGGAGTCGAGTAGTCGTAGTCGGAGTCGTAACCGCTGTCATCGACCATGACGGCGAAGACGGCGAACGCGATGAACAGGCAGCTCACCACGATGCCGACCGCGCCCGTGATGATCCCGGCCAGCGCCATCCCGTCGTTGTCGGCCTCGCCGCGCTTGGCCTTGCCGCGGCCCAGCACGCCGAAGATGACGGCGGGTATCCCGAACACGATGCCGCCGTAGCAGCTGACCACGGCGATGATCCCGAGCACGAGCGCGGTGATCCCGAAGCCGTTGCTCTTGGGCGCGTAGGGGTATCCGGGGTGGCCCTGGTACCCGGGGTAGGCCGGGTAACCGGCGTACCCCGCCTGCGGGGCGGCCGGCTGCGCGGGGTATCCGTAGCCCGCGGAGGCCGGCGCGGCCGGGTATCCGTAGCCGCCGGGATCCGGCTGGGCCGGATATCCGTAGGCGGGCGGCGGACCCGGCTGGGGCGCGGGCGTGGGAGCCGACGCGGGCGAGGACGTGGGCGGTTGGCCGGACACCGGGGTGTCCGCGGACGCACCCGCACCCGGCATGCCCGCGATCGTCGGCTGGTCGTGGACCCCCGACACGCCCGGCGTGCCCTGCTGCTTGCCCAGTTCGACCGCGGGCCGCTCCGGCGG
Organism: Streptomyces sp. ISL-66; assembly: GCF_018614135.1. Taxonomy (GTDB): domain Bacteria; phylum Actinomycetota; class Actinomycetes; order Streptomycetales; family Streptomycetaceae; genus Streptomyces. The sequence goes on along the minus strand of NZ_JAGGOW010000136.1, from coordinate 43,562 downwards.
CGCCCACGGGTCTCGCGGCTCGGGGCTCTGGTCGGTCATAAGGCGCCCCCCTCTCGTACAGCCATGCTATGCGCTGCCTGTGACACTCCCGGTCCTGCCTACGATGAAGGCCGTTCCGTCCGCACCGCGACCTTCCGGAGGCACCCTCATGCCCGACCTGCACCCCTTCATCGCGGGGCTGCCCAAGGCCGAACTCCACGTCCACCACGTCGGTTCGGCCTCGCCCCGCATCGTCGCGGAACTCGCCTCCCGGCACCCCGACTCCAAGGTCCCGACGGACCCCGAGGCCCTCGCCGACTACTTCACCTTCACCGACTTCGGGCACTTCATCGACGTGTACCTCTCCGTCGTCGACCTGGTCCGCACCCCCGACGACGTGCGCCACCTCACCTTCGAGGTCGCCCGCGACATGGCCCGGCAGAACATCCGGTACGCCGAACTGACCATCACCCCGTACTCCTCCACCCGCCGCGGCATCGACGAGGAGGCCTTCATGGCGGCCATCGAGGACGCCCGCAAGGCCGCCGAGGCCGAACTCGGCGTGATCCTGCGCTGGTGCTTCGACATCCCCGGCGAAGCCGGCCTGGAGGCCGCCGCCGAGACCCTGCGCCTCGCTGTCGACCTGCGCCCCGAGGGCCTGGTCTCCTTCGGCCTCGGCGGCCCGGAGATCGGCGTGCCGCGCCCGCAGTTCAAGCCGTACTTCGACGCGGCCCGCGCCGCCGGTCTGCACAGCGTGCCGCACTCCGGCGAGACCACCGGCCCGGAGAGCATCTGGGACGCCATCCGCGAGCTGGGCGCCGAGCGCATCGGCCACGGCACCAGCGCCACCCGGGACCCCGAGCTGCTCGCCTACCTCGCCGAACACCGCATCGCGCTCGAGGTCTGCCCGACCTCCAACATCGCCACCCGCGCGGTGACCGACCTCGACCTGCACCCGGTCAAGGAGATGGTGGCGGCCGGCGTGCTCGTCACCATCAACAGCGACGACCCGCCGATGTTCGGCTCGGACCTCAACAACGAGTACGCGGTGGCCGCCCGGCTGCTCGACCTCGACGAGCTCGGCCTCGCGCAGCTCGCGAAGAACGCCGTGGAGGCCTCGTTCCTGGACCCGGCCGGCAAAGCGGAGCTCGCCGCCGAGATCGACACGTACACCGCCGCCTGGCTGGCCCCCTGACGCCCGCGCAGAATGGTCGCATGCGCACCTTGACCGCCGTAGGCCACCGCGGGGACCCCTACCGCGTCCGCGAGAACACCCTCCCCTCGATCCGCTCCGCGTTCGCCCACGGGGCGGACGCCGTGGAGATCGACGTGCGAATGACCCGCGACGGGGTCCCCGTACTGCTCCACGACGAGGACCTGCGGCGGCTGTGGGGCCACGACGTACGGCTCGACGGCGTCACGGCCCCCCAGCTCAAGGAGCTGGCGGGCGGCGGGATCCCGACCCTGCGCGACGCCCTGATGGCAACCGGGGCGTCCCGGGTCATGATCGACCTGCCGGGCGCGACGGCCGAGGCCGTGCGGACCGTCGTCGGCCAGGTCCGCGAGTGCGGAGCGCGCGACCGCACGTACTACTGCGCCGGTCCGGCCACCATGCTCGCGGTGCGCGCCGCCGATCCGGGCGCCGAGATCGCGCTGACCTGGACCACCCTGTCGCCGCCTCGCCGGGTGCTGATCGACGCGGTGGCCCCGAGCTTCCTCAACTACCGCTTCGGGCTGGTCGGCCGGGAGCTGGTGGACGCCCTGCACCGGGACGGCCTGCTGGTGTCGGCCTGGACCCCGGACACCAAGCGGTCGATGCGCGCGCTGATCAAGGCCGGGGTCGACTCGATCACGACGAACCGGATGGACGCGCTCGCCGCCGTACGGGCCGAGCTCGGCCGGTGATACGGGCCTGGGGGCAGCTCGGAGCGCGGATCCGGCGGGCCGGTCCCGGGCGGCAGGACCTGGGGCTGACCCTGCTGGTCCAACTGGCCGTCACGATGCCGTTCGTGGTGCCCCGCTCGGCCGACCTGCCGCCCGCGGACGGGGCCTCGTACGCGATGACCACGCTCGGCGTGCTGCCGCTGATCTGGCGGCGACGGGCCCCGGTGACGGTGCTGACGGCGATCCTGCTGGCCGGCGGCGTGTACAGGCTGACGGTCGACGGGCCGGGGCAGCCGCTCCCGTACGCGGGACTGATCGCCTGCTACACGGTCGCCCTGCAGTGCACGGCCCGGGTCCGGTTGGCGGTGGGCGCGCTCACGGTCGTCGCGGTCGCCCTGTCGGTGGGCTGGAACACCGGGACCGCGCGCGAACTGCTCTTCACCCTCTTCGTCTCGGGCGCGGCCTACGCGCTGGGGCGGCTCCAGCACACCCGCCAGGCCTACCTGACGGCCGCACGGGACCGGGCGGCTCAGCTGGAGCGGGCCAACCGGATCGAGGCGGAGCAGGCGGCCGCCCGCGAGCGGGCCCGGATCGCGCGGGAGATGCACGACATCCTCTCGCACGCGGTCAGCATCATGATCGTGCAGGCGGAGGCCGGTCCGGTGGCGGTGCGCAGGGCCCCCGAGCGGGCCGAGGCCGCGTTCGAGGCCATCGCGGAGACGGGCCGGGACGCGATGGCACAGCTGCGGACGATGCTCGGCGTGCTGCGCACGGACCTGCGCACGGACGAGGCGGCGCCGCGCCGGCCGCAACCCGGCATCGAGGAGCTGGCGGGGCTGTTGGAGCGGGTCCGGGGCAGCGGACCGCGGGTGAGCTACGCACGCACGGGCGCCGTGCGGGCCCTGCCCGCGGCGCTGGAGGCGACGGTGCACCGGGTGGTGCAGGAGGCGCTGACCAACGTGGTCAAGCACGCCGGGGCCTCGGCGGTGGCCGTGCGCCTGGACTACGCGGAGCGGGAGCTCACGGTGACGGTCACGGACGACGGGCGGGGGCCGGGAGCACGGACTCCGGTCTCGGCCTCCCCCGACCGCCGGGGCGGGCACGGACTCATCGGGATCCGGGAGCGGGCGGCCGCCCACGGCGGAACGGCCGAGTCCGGGCCCGGTCCGGACGGCGCGGGGTTCGAGGTGCGCGTGGTGCTTGTAACGTCGGGCGCGGAGGTGGGGAATTGACGATCCGTGTGGTGGTGGCCGACGACCAGGAGCTGGTGCGCAGCGGCTTCGCGATGATCCTCGACGTCCAGGAGGACATCGAGGTGGTGGCGGAGGTCGGGGACGGCGCGGCGGCGGTCGAGGCGGTACGCCGCCTCGCGCCCGACGTGGCGCTGTTGGACATCCGGATGCCGGTGCTGGACGGGATCGAGGCGTGCCGGACGATCTCGGCTGAGAGCTCCTGCCGGACGGTGATGCTGACGACCTTCGACTCGGACGAGTACGTCTACGAGGCCCTGCACGCGGGGGCCAGCGGGTTCCTGCTCAAGGACGTGCGGCGGGACGATCTGGTGCACGCGGTACGGGTGGTGGCGGCGGGCGAGTCCCTGCTCGCGCCTTCGGTGGCCCGGCGGCTGATCGAGGAGTACACGGCGGCGACGGCCCGGCCGTCGGCCGGGGAGGCGCTGTCGGCGCGACGGCTGGAGGTGCTGACGGCCCGGGAGCGGGAGACGCTGCTGCACCTGGGGCGCGGGCTGTCGAACGCGGAGATCGCGGCCGCGCTCGTGGTGAGCGAGCACACGGTGAAGTCGCACGTGGGGAACCTGCTGGCGAAGCTGGGGCTGCGGGACCGGATCCAGGCCGTGATCTGCGCGTACGAAACGGGGCTGATCGCGACGGGGACGGCGGCGACTGGCTCTCGGGTATCTCCCTCTGGAGAGTGAGGGACGGAGGTTCCCCTCCCCCGCGCCGGTGAGTTGTCGTACCGGTGAATACCACTCTTGATGGTGATCCGCAACTACCCCTGTGGCCAGCAACATTGAGGTCATCGGGGCGGAAACCGCCCGGAGAACCGAGGGGGGAACCACCATGAACCGATCGACCCGCACGCTGATCGCCACCGCCCTGGTCCTGGGCGTCGCGGCCGGACCGGCCGTCGCCCACGCCGCTCCGGCACCGACGTCGGGCTCCGTCCCGGCCTCGGTCTCAGCCCCGGTCCCGGTCCCGGTCTCGGCGCAGAAGCCGGCGCCGCAGTTCACGACCCCGCCCGACGCCGCGGCTCTGGAGCAGGCGATCGCCGGCCTCGGCGCCGAGCACGCGTACGCCACCGCCGCGGCGGTACGGGTGAGCGGTTCGAGCGGCAGCTGGCAGGGCAGTTCGGGCGTCTCCGACGTCCGCACGGGTGCGGCGGCGATCGCCGACGGCCGTTTCCGGGCGGGTTCGGTGACCAAGACCTTCACGGCGGCGGTGGTGCTCCAGCTGGCCGCCGAGGGCAAGGTCGATCTCGACAGGCCGGTCCAGGAGTACCTGCCGGGCACCTTCCCGGCCTCCTTCAAGCCGGTCTCCGTACGCCAACTGCTCGACTACACGAGCGGCATCCGGTCCGCCGACGGTCCGGGCGACGACTTCCAGAGCCAGTGGGAGCACCGCTTCGACGTGACCGACCCGCACGCTCAGATCGCGAACGCCCTGGCGAAGGGGCCGGAGAGCGACCCCGGCACGTTCCAGCACTACCAGAACATCAACTACACGCTGCTGGGCGTCCTGATCGAGAAGGTCACGGGCGCGACGTACGAGAAGGCGGTCGAGAAGCGGATCATCAAGCCGCTGGGCCTGCGCCAGACCTCCCTCCCCGGCCTCACCCGGACGCGGATCCCCGGCCGGCACAACCTCGGCTACCAGACGGTGCCGCTGGCGGACGGGACCACCGGCCTGCGTGACGTCAGCGTGTGGAACCAGTCCGACCGCTGGGCCGCGGGTGACCTCGTTTCCTCGACGGCGGACCTGGAGCGGTTCACCGAGGCGCTGTTCGCCGGGCGGATCGTGCCCAAGCGGCAACTGGAGGAGATGTTCACCGTCCCGGAGGCCGCCCTCGTGTTCGGCACCACCGCGACGCCCGCGTGGCGTACGGCGGGGCTGCAGCGGATGGTCCTCCGGGACGGCACCGTGGTCTACGGCAAGAGCGGCGCCCGGCCGGGTTACAGCACCGGCATCGGCGGTGCGAAGGACGGGTCCCGGCTCGTGGTGTTCACGGTCAACTCCAAGGACGCCAAGAGCGATGACCCGAACCCGGTGACGGGCGCGATACTCGTCGCGTCCATGGCTAAGTAGCGGCAGCCGGGACGGGCACGACCTCGGGCGCTGCCCCGGGCACGCTGCCGGACGCGGTGCCGGACGTGGTGCCGGACACGGCCTCAAGGCGCTTGATCATGCGCCGCAGGATCAGCAGCGGGATCACCCCGAAGACGCCGAACGACATGTCGATCAGCGACCACCAGAAGGGGATGCCCCGGATGGGGCCGCAGACCAGGGCCAGCGGAACGATGCCGGCGCAGGCGATCATGCCCGCCTCGACGATCCAGATGTTGCGGACCGGGTCGCGGTGGACCCCCCAGAAGAAGACCGCGATCACCAGGTGGGCGAAGGCGAGCCAGTCGGTGCCGTAGAGGAGGAAGGGGTAGTCCCGGTCCGCCCGGTCCAGGCCGTCGCCCACGCGGCGCAGCCATTCGTGGGAGACCAGGGAGTTGGCCCAGTGGAGCTCGCTCACCAGGGGGAAGGCCGTGAGTCCGCTGAGGACGAGGCAGACGGTGAACAGGACCAGCCACGCACGGATCCGCCGTTGAAGGGCGCTTCTCTCGCTCATGGAAGGCAGCCTACGCAGTATTCTGAACACGTTCAATCAAATCGGTGAACGCGTTCAATTCACCTCACCTGAGCGCACCCCGCTCCCCCCGCTCCCCTCCCCTCAGAGACCGATGATGGAGTTCCACCGCTTGGCGAAGGCCGTGCGCTCCGCCGAGGAGATGTCCCGGGACACGGCGAGGCGCTTGCGCATCTCGCCGTCCGGGAAGATCAGCGGGTTCTCGGCGAGTTCGGCGGTCTCCTTGTACTCGGAGGCGGCGAGGACCTCGCGGGCCGCCGGGACCGGGCAGACGTAGTTGACGGAGGCGGCGAGCTCCGCGGCCACCTCCGGCGCGTAGTAGAAGTCGATCAGCGCCTCGGCATTGGCCTTGTGCGGCGCGAGGTTGGGGACGAGCAGGCTCTCCGCCCACAGCTCGGCTCCCTCCTCGGGGACCACGAACTCGATGTCGGGGTTGTCGGCCCGCAGCTGGATCGCGTCACCGGAGTACGCCTGGCAGGCCAGGACGTCGCCCTTGCTGAGATCGGAGGTGTAGTCGTTGCCGGTGAAGCGGCGGATGTGGTTCTTCTTCACCATGCTCTCCACCCGGTCGCACATCCGGTGGAAGTCGGACTCGGTCCACCGGGTGACGTCGACGCCGTCGCCCTGCATCAGCAGGGAGAAGGACTCGTCGAGACCGGAGAAGAGCGTGACCTTGCCGGCCAGGTCAGGCTGCCAGAGGTCCTTGACCGACTTGATCTCCCGGCCGAGCGCCTTGCGGTTGTAGGCGATGCCGGTGATCCCCGACTGCCAGGGCACGGTGTGCAGGCGGCCCTCGTCGAAGGCCGGGGAGCGCAGCTGCGGATCCAGGTAGGTGGCCACGTTGGCCTGCGCCGAGCGGTCCATCTTCTGGGCCCAGCCCAGGTGCACGAAGCGGGCGGCCATCCAGTCGCTGACCACGACCAGGTCGTGGCCGGTCTCCTGGCGGTTCATGAGCGCCGAACTGACCTTGCCGAAGAACTCGTCGTTGTCGTTGATCTCCTCGCTGTACCGGACCTCGATGCCGGTCTCCCGCGAGAAGGCCTCCAGCGTCGGCCGCCGGCTCTCGTTCTCGTCGTCGGTGTCGATGTAGAGCGGCCAGTTGGAGAAGGAGACGCTCCGGTCGCGCCCGGAGCGGTCCCGGCCCTCCCGCCGACCCTCGGGGACGTAGGCGGCGGGGACACCACAGCCGGTGAGGGCGGCCAGCAGGCCCGCGGCACCGAGGCCGCGCACCGCCGCGCGGCGGGAGAAGGCGAGTTCAGGCATGGGCAAAGCCTCGGGGACCGCGAAAGGGCGGGCAATAGACATGTTGTCTACCGCCCGCCCGTTCATGGCCTTGCCCTGATCAGTGCGATCGGCGCGGCGACGGCTCAGCTGTCGAGCGAGGTCATCACGTGCTTGATCCGCGTGTAGTCCTCGAAGCCGTAGGCGGAGAGGTCCTTGCCGTAGCCGGACTTCTTGTATCCGCCGTGGGGCATCTCGGCGACGAGCGGGATGTGGGTGTTGATCCACACGCAGCCGAAGTCGAGGTTCTTGGACATCCGCATCGCACGGCCGTGGTTCTTGGTCCACACCGAGGAGGCGAGGGCGAACTCGACGCCGTTCGCGTACTCCAGGGCCTGGCCCTCGTCCGTGAAGGACTGGACGGTGATGACGGGGCCGAAGACCTCGTTCTGGATGATCTCGTCGTCCTGCTTGAGGCCGGAGACCACGGTCGGGGCGTAGAAGTAGCCCTTCTCGCCGACCTGGTGGCCGCCCGCCTCGACCTTGGCGTGGGCGGGCAGGCGCTCGATGAAGCCCGCGACCTGCTTCAGCTGGTTCGGGTTGTTCAGCGGGCCGTAGAGGACGTCCTCGTCGTCCGGCTGCCCGGTCTTGGTGTCGGCAGCGTTCTTGGCGAGCGCCGCGACGAACTCGTCGTGGATCGACTCGTGGACGATGACGCGGGTGGCGGCGGTGCAGTCCTGGCCGGCGTTGAAGAAGCCCGCGACCGCGATGTCCTCGGCGGCCTTGGCGATGTCGGCGTCCTCGAAGACCACGACCGGGGCCTTGCCGCCGAGCTCCAGGTGGACGCGCTTGACGTCCTTGGCGGCGCTCTCGGCGACCTGCATGCCCGCGCGCACCGAGCCGGTGATGGAAGCCATCGCCGGGGTGGAGTGCTCGACCATGGCCTTGCCGGTCTCGCGGTCGCCGCAGACGACGTTGAAGACGCCCTTGGGCAGGATCGAGTCCATGATCTCCGCCATCAGGATGGTGGAGGCCGGGGTGGTGTCCGAGGGCTTCAGGACGACGGTGTTGCCCGCGGCGATGGCCGGGGCGAACTTCCAGACGGCCATCATCATCGGGTAGTTCCACGGCGCGACCTGGGCGCAGACGCCGACCGGCTCGCGGCGGACGATGGAGGTCATGCCCGTCATGTACTCGCCGGCGGAGCGGCCCTCCAGCAGGCGCGCGGCGCCCGCGAAGAAGCGGATCTGGTCCACCATCGGCGGCAGCTCCTCGCTGGCCGTGAGGCCCAGCGGCTTGCCCGTGTTCTCCGATTCGGTGGCGACGAGCTCGTCCGCGCGCGCCTCGAAGGCGTCAGCGATCTTGAGCAGGGCCTTCTGACGCTCGGAGGGCGTCGTGTCGCGCCAGCCCGGGAAGGCCGCCGCCGCGGCGGCCATGGCGGCGTCCACGTCCGCCTGCCCGGAGAGCGGAGCGGTCGCGTACGCCTCGCCCGTGGCGGGGTTGACCACCTCGGTGGTCCGCCCGTCGGCGGCGTCCTTGAACTCCCCGCCGATGTAGTTGCGCAGACGACGCAGTTCGGTGGTCACTACAGCCACACTCCCGTGATCACATGTCCAATGGTTGAGACAGCTACCCAGCTTAGCGTCTCGGACGCCGTTTTCGACAGGCCCACGCACCACGAACTACGGAATCAGTGAGATCTGCCTCCCGAAACAACGAATTACATCGTTCTCGCCTTGCGGAACAGACGACTCCTCGTGCACAGTGAGGTCGTGGTCAGTCGAAGCGCAGATTCCAGGAACAGACAACCGTCCCCTTCGGTCGATGCTGTGTCCTTGGCGATCATCGAGCAACTGCAAGAGGACGGTCGCCGTCCCTACGCAGCGATCGGGAAGGCCGTCGGCCTGTCCGAAGCGGCGGTGCGCCAGCGGGTACAGAAGCTTCTCGACCAGGGCGTCATGCAGATCGTCGCCGTCACGGACCCGCTCACCGTGGGGCTGCGGCGCCAGGCGATGGTCGGCATCAACGTCGAGGGAGACCTCGACCCCGTAGCCGACGCGCTGACGGCCATGGCCGAGTGCGAGTACGTGGTGATGACCGCGGGCTCGTTCGACCTGATGGTCGAAATCGTCTGCGAGGACGACGACCACTTGCTCGAAACGATCAACAAGAAGATCCGCGCGCTCCCCGGCGTGCGATCAACCGAAAGCTTCGTCTACCTGAAGCTGAAGAAGCAGACCTACATGTGGGGAACTCGATAGCCCGTGAGCCAGGACCTCTCCAAGACCGCCTACGACCACCTGTGGATGCACTTCACCCGCATGTCGTCGTACGAGAACTCGCCCGTCCCCACCATCGTGCGGGGTGAGGGCACCTACATCTTCGACGACAAGGGCCAGCGCTACCTGGACGGTCTCGCCGGACTGTTCGTGGTCAACGCCGGTCACGGCCGCAAGGAACTGGCCGAGGTCGCGTACAAGCAGGCCCAGACACTGGCCTTCTTCCCCATCTGGTCGTACGCGCACCCCAAGGCCGTCGAGCTCGCCGAGCGCCTCGCGCACTACGCCCCGGGCGACCTGAACAAGGTCTTCTTCACCACCGGTGGCGGCGAGGCCGTCGAGACCGCCTGGAAGCTCGCCAAGCAGTACTTCAAGCTGCAGGGCAAGCACACCAAGTACAAGGTCATCTCGCGTGCGGTCGCCTACCACGGCACCCCGCAGGGCGCCCTGTCCATCACCGGCCTCCCGGCCCTGAAGGCCCCCTTCGAGCCGCTGGTCCCCGGCGCGCACAAGGTGGTCAACACCAACATCTACCGCGCCCCGATCTACGGCGACGACCCCGAGGCCTACGGCCGCTGGTGCGCCGACCAGATCGAGCAGGAGATCCTGTTCGAGGGCGCCGACACCGTCGCCGCCGTCTTCCTGGAGCCGGTGCAGAACGCCGGCGGCTGCTTCCCGCCGCCGCCCGGGTACTTCCAGCGCGTCCGCGAGATCTGCGACGAGTACGACGTGCTGCTCGTCTCCGACGAGACGATCTGCGCGTTCGGCCGCCTCGGCACCATGTTCGCCTGTGACAAGTTCGACTACATCCCGGACATGATCACCTGCGCGAAGGGCATGACCTCGGGCTACTCCCCGATCGGTGCCTGCATCATCTCGGACAGGCTCGCCGAGCCGTTCTACAAGGGTGACAACACCTTCCTGCACGGCTACACCTTCGGCGGACACCCGGTGTCCTCGGCGGTGGCGCTCGCCAACCTCGACATCTTCGACAAGGAAGGCCTCAACCAGCACGTGCTGGACAACGAGGACGCCTTCCGCTCGACGCTGGAGAAGCTGCACGACCTGCCGATCGTCGGCGACGTCCGCGGCAACGGCTACTTCTACGGCATCGAGCTCGTCAAGGACAAGGTCACCAAGGAGTCCTTCACGGACGAGGAGACGGAGCGCGTGCTCTACGGCTTCCTCTCCAAGGCGCTCTTCGAGAACGGCCTGTACTGCCGCGCCGACGACCGTGGCGACCCGGTCATCCAGCTGGCCCCGCCGCTGATCGCCGACCAGGGCACCTTCGACGAGATCGAAGGCATCCTGCGCCGCGTGCTCACCGAGGCCTGGACCAAGCTCTAACCAGCAGCCGTCCTCCAGCGGGAAACCGGCACCGAATCGTCCGGCCACACGGCCCGGATCCTCCGTTCGAGTGAGAAAGCGGGGGTCCGGGCCGTGTGCTGTCACCATCCAAGACGTTCATCTCTTTACATCTCATTGCGGCGCCAGTGACCTACTCGGCTCCGCTTCGTTCCCCCGGACGGAGGTGTACGCCATGGTGGCTCCACCGGACAACGCCCCACCGGATAATGACGTCCTCTGGGCACGGTCCCTTCACTACTCCCACAGCGGTTCGCCCGGCCTCATCGGGGTCTCGATCGGCGTCCGCGCGGGTGAGATCCTCGCCGTCACGGGCCCCCGCGGCAGCGGCAAGACCACGCTCCTGCGCTGCCTGTCCGGGCAGCTGCTGCCCGAACAGGGCGAGGTCTGGTTCAACAGCGTCCCCGTGCACACCATGGGGCCGTCGGCCCGCGAGCGGCTGCGCCGCGACCGCTTCGGCTGGATCGGCCCCGAGCCGCAGCTGCTGCCCGAGCTCCGGGTGTGGGAGAACGCCGCCCTGCCGCTGCTCATGGCGGGCGCGAGCCACCGGAGCGCCAAACGGGCCGCCTGCGAATGGCTGGACCGCCTCGACATCGGCGCCTTCGCCCGCAAGCACCCCGGAGTCCTCAACCGGGCCGAGTCCCAGCGCGTCGCCCTCGCCCGCGCCCTCGCGAGCGAACCAGCCGTGATCTTCGCCGACGAGCCCACGGCCCCCCTGCACCGCGCCGAACGCGCCCTGCTCCTGCGCACCCTCACCAGCGCGGCCCGCTCGCACGAGATCACCGTGCTGCTGGCCACCCACGACGAGGAGACGGCGGCCGCCGCCGACCGGCGGATCGCTCTGCTCGACGGCCGTCCGGCCGCGACCGCGACCGCCTCCCCCCAGACCGCCTTCCCCCAGCCCCCGGAGGAACAGGCCGCGTGCTCGCTCTCCGCCTAGCCCGCGGCTCCCGGCCGCTCGTCCAGCTGCGCCGGCTGCTCGTCGCCGCGGCCTCCGCCGGCAGCGGCTTCCTGCTGCTGTACGTGCTCGCGGAGGCCGCGGCCCGGCCCGCCGGATCGTTCCCCCAGCTGCTGTGGGCCCTGGTGCCGCTCGCCGTCACCGTCCAGTTCGCCGTCGCCGTGGCCCGTACCGACCCGGCGACCAAGCCCCGGGAAGGGCTGGACGCCGCCGGGCTGGGGCCCGTACGGCTCACCCTGGTCGCGGCGATCTCCACGGCCGTCGCCTGCGCCCTCGGCAGCGCCGTCGCCCTGGCCGTCTTCCTCCACCTGCGCGGAAACCTCGCCGGGCTGCCCTTCGACGGGGCCGGGGCGCGACTGCTGCACGCCGATCAGCCGCTGCCCGTCGCCGCCGCCCTCACCCTGCTGGCCCTGCTCCCGGCGGCCGCCTCGGCGGCCACCGCCCTCGCCCTGCGACCCCACCCCCGGCCGGCCCCGCACACCCTGCTGCCGTGGGGCATCGCCCTCACCGCCTGCGGACTCGCCAGCCTCGCCACCACCGGCCCCGGCGGCATCGGCAGGCCGGCCGGCTGGGCGCTGACCGCCGTCGGGCTCGCCCTCGCCGGTCCCGGCCTCACCTACGCCTGCGGGGCGCTCGTCCAGGCCGTACGCCCCGGCGCGATCCGGCTGCTGGCCGGGCGGACCCTCCAGGAGGAGGCCCCCCGGCTCGGCGCCCCGCTCGGCGTCCTGTGCGCGGTCGGGGCGGGGGCGCTCAGCACCGTGGCCCTCGGCGACCGGGGCGGCCTCCAGGTCCCGCTCGGGCCCCTCACCGCGCCCGCCGCCGCCCTCGTGGTGGTGTGCGCGGTCGCGACATTGCTCACATCCGCGGTCGAGGTGCACCAGTCCCGTACCGGCACCCGCGAGACCCTGGCCGGGCTGGGCGCCCCGGGCAAAGTGCTGCGGGGCGCCGCGACTCTGCGGGCCACCGCACTGGCCGCCGTGTCCCTTCCCCTCGTCTGGGGTGTGGCACAGCTGACGTCCCTGGCATTGACCCGCTGAGCCAGGCAGCCCTTAGTGTGGGCCGAATGGTCAACGCAGACATCGAGATCGAGACGCTCGCCGAATTCGACCGGGTAGCGGCCCGCGGCTCGCTCAGCGGGTACCGGATCCAGTCGGTCAACCTCCTGGAGCGGACCTTCGCCCTGCTGTCCGCCGACACCTCCGCCGCCGTGTTCCTGGGCTGCGCGATGGAGCCCGACGCCTCGGTGAAGGTGCGCGCGGACGGCGCGCTGGTCTTCCCGCCCGTCCCGGACCTGCCCTTCAACCCCTACCGGGGCCTCCTCTACACGGCCGAGGAACTGTTCGCCGGACTCGACCGCGGATACGGGGCCACCCCCGACGCCGAGGCCTACGCCTGGTTCCAGGAGACCAAGGCGGACGGGGACGTCTTCTCCTCGATGCTCCGCTCCCTCCACGACGACGCCGTCTCCGACGCGCTCGACGAGCACCTCGCCGGTGCCCGTGTGGTCGGCGTGATGGGCGGCCACGCCATGACCCGCGGCGGGGACGCCTACCGCGGCGCGGCGGAACTCGGCCGCGCCCTGACCCGCTCCGGGCTCACCGTGGCCACCGGCGGCGGCCCCGGCGCCATGGAGGCGGCCAACCTCGGCGCGTACCTCGCCCCGGCCCCCGACGACGCCCTGCCCGAAGCGCTGAAGATCCTCGCCGAGGCCCCGTCCTTCGCGCCGTCCGTCTCCGACTGGGCCCGGGCCGCCTTCGCCGTGCGCGAGCGCTGGCCGGCCGTCCTCGGCGGCGACTCGGTGGGCATCCCCACCTGGTTCTACGGACACGAGCCGCCGAACGCCTTCGCCGAGCACATCGCGAAGTACTTCGCGAACGCCACCCGCGAGGACGGGCTCCTCGCTCGGTCCAACGCCGGCGTGGTCTTCCTGCCGGGTGCGGCGGGCACGGTCCAGGAGATCTTCGACAACGTGACGCCGAACTACTACGCGTCGCGGGGCGAGCCCACGCCGATGGTCCTCGTCGACCGCGCCCACTGGACGGAGCACCTCCCGGTCTGGCCGCTGCTCCGGGCGCTCGCGCGGGGCCGTGCGATGGAGTCGCGGATCGCGCTCGTGGACTCGGTGGACGAGGTTCCGGCGGCACTCGCCACCATGTCCTGACCGCGGCCAGGCAACTTCCCGGCCGTTCCACACGTCTGGAAGAGGTACGCAACACACACCGCACCACCTGCCAGACGTGAACGGAGCCCCCGGGTGCTCATAGGCCTGCTGACCGCTATCGCGGCGTCCATCTGCTACGGCACGGGATCCGTCCTGCAAGCCGTGGGCTCCCGGCGCGCGGCCCGGATGTCCCCGGCCGCCGCCGGGGTCACCCAGCACGGCGGCCCGAACCTCGCGTCCACCGCGAAGGCCGCGATGACCTGGGAGTTCATCGTCGGTACGATCCTGGACTTCGTGGGCTTCGGCCTGGGGGCCCTGGCCGCCCGCCTCCTGCCCCTCTTCCTCTCCCAGACGGTCATCAGCGCCAACCTGGTGATCACGGCCGTGCTCAGCGTGAAGATGCTCGGGATCCAGCTGACGCGCAAGGAATGGACCTCGATCGGCGTGGTCTGCGCGGCGCTGGTCCTGCTGGCGACGGCGGCGGGCCACGAGGGCGGCCACTACGCGCCGGCCGCCACGCACTGGTGGCTGCTGGCGGTCACCGCACTGATCATCGTGGGCGGCACGGTGGCGGTGCGCCTCCTCGGCGCCCGGGCCGCGATCCTGGCGGGCCTGCTGTCGGGCCTGGCCTTCGGCGCGCTGGGCGTCGGGGTCCGCATCCTGAACGGCATCGAGCCGCTCTCCCTCACCCCGCTCCTCGCGGACCCGGCCCTCTACGCCATCGTCCTGGCGGGGGCCGGTGGCATGTACCTGCACACGGTGGCGCTCCAGATCGGCTCGGTGAACGGCGCGACCGCCGCCCTGGTGGTCGGCGAAACCGTCCTCCCCGGCGCGATCGGCGTCCTGTGGCTCGGCGACGCCTCCCGCCCCGGCATGGCCTGGCTGGCGGTCCTCGGCTTCGTCCTCGCGGTCACCGGCGCGGTGGCGGTGGCCTGGTACGGCAACCACGAGGGCGCCGATGCGGACACCCCCGTTCCCAGCCCCGCCGGCGTTTGAGGCGCCTTCCCAGCCCCGCCGGCGTTTGAGGCGCCCTTCCCAGCCCCGCCGGCGTTTGAGGCGCCCTTCCAGCCCCGCCGGCGTTTGAGGCGCGGGTCTGGGCAGAGCCCGGGGAACGGTGGAAGGGCGGGTAGAGGACACCGCCCCGCGCAGCGGCCCTACTCCCCCGGGAGGACGACCACCTCGGCCGGGGCGAACGTCACCGCGACCCGCTCCCCGACCCCGGGGGCCCCGGCCAGCCCGCACTCCGCCTCCAGCACCGGCCCCACCTCAGGCCGCAGCAGCAGCGCCACATGCGTGCCCCGGAAGGTCCGCGACACCACCTCGCAGCCCAGCCCCTCGGGCGACAGCACGACCCCGGCCGGCCGGATCAGCACCCGCCGCTCCCCCTCCGCAGCCCCCGCAGGAACCGGCACCTTCCCCCACGCCGTCACGGCGACCCCGCCCGACACCACCGCCGGGACCACGTTCTCGAAGCCCAGGAACCGCGCCACGAACTCCGAGGCCGGCCGCTCCCACACCTCCAGCGGGGTCCCCGCCTGCGCGATCCGCCCGTCCCGCATCACGACCACCCGGTCGGCCAGCGCGAACGCCTCCCCCTGGTCGTGCGTGACGGCCAGCACGGTCGTCCCCAGCCGCGAGAACAGCTGCCGCAGCTCCACGACCAGCCGCTCCCGCAGCCCCCGGTCCAGCTGCCCCAAGGGCTCGTCCAGCATCAGCAGCCTCGGCGAGGGCGCCAGCGCCCGCGCCAGCGCGACGCGCTGCTGCTCGCCGCCGGACAGCGAGGCCACCGCCCTGCCCTGGGCCCCGGGGAGCCCGACCAGCTCCAGGAGCTCCGCGACCCGGCCCCCGTAGGACGCCTTCGAGGAGCCCCTCATCCGCAGTCCGAACGCGACGTTCCCGCCCACGTCCCGGTGCGGGAACAGCTGGTGGTCCTGGAACATCATGCCCACCCCCCGCCGGTGTACGGGCACCCCCGCCTGGTCGACGCCGCCGAGCAGCACCCGCCCCCGCGAGACGGGCTGGAGCCCGGCCACCACCCGCAGCAGGGTGGACTTGCCGCTCCCGCTCGGCCCGAGCACGCACACGATCTCGTGCTCGGCGACCTTCAGGTCCACGGCGTCCACGGCCGCCCGCTCACCGAAGCGGACCGACACCCCTTCCAGCTGAAGCAGTGTCATCAGAACTCCCCGGAAGTCTTGTCGGGCCGCAGCCGCTCCAGCAGGAGCAGCGACACCGCGCACACCAGCATCAGGATCGTGCTCAGGGCCATCGCCTGCCCGTAGTTCATCTCCCCGGCCCGCCCCAGCAGCCGTGCCACGGCGACGGGCAGCGTCGGATGGTCGGGGCGCGCGATGAAGACGGTCGCCCCGAACTCCCCGAGGGACACGGCGAAGGCGAATCCGGCCGCGATCAGCAGGGCCCGGCGCACCATCGGCAGGTCCACCTCACGCCAGGCCCGCAGCGGCGAGGCGCCGAGCACGGCGGCGGCTTCCCGCAGGCGCCCGTCCACCGCGCGCAGCACGGGCAGCATGGTCCGTACGACGAAGGGCACGCCCACCAGCGCCTGGGCCAGCGGCACCAGGATCCACGAGGTCCGCAGGTCCAGCGGGGGTTCGTCCAGGGTGATGAGGAAGCCGAAACCGACGGTCACGGCCGACACCCCGAGCGGCAGCATCAGCAGCGCGTCGAAGCCCCGTACGAAGCGGCCCGCGCGCCGGGTCAGGGCGGCCGCCGCGAGTCCGCCGACGGCCAGCGCGATGGCGGTGGCGGCCAGCGCGTATTGCAAGGAGTTCCAGATGGCCTCCAGTGGCGGCACCAGAAACGTTCCCCCGCCGGCGCCGACTTCCTGGAGTGCCCGGTAGAAGCCGAACCCGTATCCGCCGGGGGCGTCCAGCGACCGTTCGACCAGCACGGCGAGCGGCGCCACGATCAGCAGCAGCACCGTCAGCAGCACCCCGCCGAGCAGGGAGCGCTCCGCCCAGCCGCGCGGCCGGTGCGCGGTCCGTCCCGGGTCCACGAGCCGCAGCGCGGTCTCCCGTTTGCGCACGGTCCAGGCGTGCACGCCGAGGATCACGGCGACGGCGGCGAACTGCACCATCGTCAGCATCGCGGCCGTCGGCAGGTCCAGGAGCTGCGCGGTCTGCCGGTAGACCTCCACCTCCAGGGTGGAGTACGAGGGCCCGCCCAGGATCTGCACGACCCCGAAGGAGCTGAAGGTGAACAGGAACACCATCAGCGAAGCGGCCGCCACGGCCGGGGCGAGCGCGGGCAGCGTCACCCGCCGCCAGGCGGCGAACCGCCCGGCGCCCAGCACCTGGGCGGCCTCCTCCTGGCGCGGGTCCAGTTGCGCCCAGAGTCCTGCGACGGTGCGGATGACGACGGCGTAGTTGAAGAAGACGTGCGCGAGCAGGATCGCCCACACGGTCGTGTCGAGACGGATCCCCCACACCTCGTCCAGCAGGCCGTTGCGCCCCACCAGCGCCAGGAAGGCGGTGCCGACCACGACGGTCGGCAGGACGAACGGCACGGTCACCAGCGCCCGCAGCAGCTGTTTGCCGGGGAACTCGAAGCGCGCGAAGACGTACGCGCCGGGGAGCGCGATCAGGAGCGTGAGCACCGTCGACGCGAGCGCCTGCCAGGTGGTGAACCACAGGACGCCGGCGATGTCGGGCCGGGCCAGTACTTCGCCGATCCGGCCGAACTGCCAGCCCTCGTCGGTCTTGAGCCCGCGTCCGACGATCGCGGCGACGGGATAGGCGAAGAACAGCCCGAAGAAGGCGAGCGGTACGGCCATCAGACCGAGCCTGACGGCCGTCGCCCGCCCGCTCTCCTTCGGTGCGGTGCGCACTCGCCCCACTACTTCACGACGAGCGCGGACCAGGCCTTGACCCACTGGTCGCGGTTCTTCGCGATGGCGTCGGGGGCGACCGTCTCCGGCTTCTCGATCACGACGCCGTGCTTCGTGAAGAGCTCCGGCAGCTTCGCGTCCTTGGTCACCGGGTTCACGAACATCTGGAGCGGCATGTCCTCCTGGAACTTCTCGGAGATCAGGAAGTCGAGGAGCGCCTTGCCGCCCTCCTCGTTCTTCGCGCCCTTCAGCAGGCCCGCGAACTCGGTCTGCCGGAAGCAGGTGCCGGTCGCGACGCCCGTGGGGGCCTCGGCCGGCTGCGGCTCGGCGTAGAGGACCTCGACCGGCGGGCTGGAGGCGTAGGACACGACCAGCGGGCGGTCGCCCTTGGCCTTCTTGCCGCCGGCCGAGCCGGAGAAGCGCTCGTTGTAGGCCTGCTCCCAGCCGTCGACGACCTCGACGCCGTTGGCCTTGAGCTTGCTCCAGTAGTCCTTCCAGCCGTCGTCGCCGTACTTGCCGGCGGAGGCGAGGAGGAAGCCGAGGCCGGGCGAGGAGGTCGCGGCGTTCTCGGTGACCAGCAGGTCCTTGTACTCCGGCTTGATCAGGTCGTCCAGCGTCTGCGGCGGGGCGAGCTTCTTGTCGGCGAAGTAGGCCTTGTCGTAGTTGACGCAGATGTCACCGGAGTCGACCGGGGTGACCCGGTGCTCCTTGTCGAGCACGGACTCGGGCTTCACCTCGGCCAGCCCCTTGGCCTCGTACGGCGTGAAGATGCCGTTGTCGAGGGCGCGGGAGAGGAGCGTGTTGTCCACGCCGAAGAAGACGTCGCCGCGCGGGGAGCCCTTGGTCAGGATCTCCTGGTTCAGCGCGGCACCGGCGTCGCCCGACTTCAGGACCTTGACGGTGTAGCCGCTCTGCTGCTCGAACTCCTTGAGGACCGTGTCGGTCACGTTGAAGGAGTCGTGCGAGACGAGGGTGACCGTCTTGGACTTGGGGGCGTCGCCCGCGGACTTGTCCTTGACGTCGCCGCCGCAGGCGCTGAGCGTGGTGACGCCGAGCGCGGCCACGAGCGCTACGCCCGCGAGCTTTTTGGTGGTGCTCATTGGTGCATTCCTCCTGGATGTCCAGGAGAAGACGCGGCCCTGCCCGGCGCTCCGTGGAGCGGACGCCGGGCAGGGCGCAACAGCTTGAGTGGTGACCGAACTTCCTACCCCGAATGACCGGGGCGAGGTTCAGAGGGTCTGCGGTGACGGAACCGCACTCTCAGCGCTGTGGCGCTCCCCTGTCGGAATATGAAATTGGTTCGGCCACAGCGTACCCCGCGGCCGAAATCGAACCTTGACCGGCGGAAATCAGCGCTCCGAGGCGGCGAGCTGTCCGCACGCGCCGTCGATCTCCTGACCACGGGTGTCACGTACGGTCACCGGCACGCCGTGGCGGGCGATGGCCGCCACGAACGCCTTCTCGTCCTCGGGCCGCGAGGCGGTCCACTTCGAGCCCGGCGTCGGGTTCAGCGGGATCAGGTTGACGTGCACGCGCTTGCCCTTGAGCAGCCTGCCGAGCAGGTCACCACGCCAGGCCTGGTCGTTGATGTCGCGGATCAGGGCGTACTCGATGGAGATGCGGCGGCCGGACTTCTCCGCGTACTCCCAGGCCGCGCCGAGCACCTCGCGCACGTTCCAGCGCGTGTTCACGGGCACCAGGGTGTCGCGCAGCTCGTCGTCCGGCGCGTGCAGCGAGACGGCGAGACGGCACTTGAAGCCCTCGTCGGCGAAGCGCAGCATGGCCGGGACCAGGCCCACGGTGGAGACGGTGATCCCGCGCTGGGAGAGGCCGAGCCCGTCGGGCTCCGGGTCCGTGAGCCGGCGGATGGCGCCGACGACGCGGTTGTAGTTGGCGAGCGGCTCGCCCATGCCCATGAAGACGATGTTCGACAGCCGTGCCGGACCGCCGGGGACCTCGCCGTCGCGCAGCGCGCGCATGCCGTCGACGATCTGGTGGACGATCTCGGCGGTGGACAGGTTGCGGTCCAGACCCGCCTGGCCGGTGGCGCAGAACGGACAGTTCATGCCGCAGCCGGCCTGCGAGGAGATGCACATGGTCACCCGGTCGGGGTAGCGCATCAGGACGGACTCGACGAGCGTGCCGTCGTGCAGCTTCCACAGGGTCTTGCGGGTGGTGTCGTCGTCACAGGAGATGTGCCGCAGGACGTTCATCAGGTCCGGCAGCAGCTCCTGCTGGAGCTTCTCGCGGGACGCGGCGGGGATGTCGGTCCACTGGGCCGGGTCGTGCGCGTACCGGGAGAAGTAGTGCTGCGAGAGCTGCTTGGCCCGGAACGGCTTCTCACCGATCGCGGCGACGGCCTCCCGGCGCTCCTCGGGGGTGAGGTCGGCGAGGTGCCGGGGCGGCTTCTTCGCTCCACGGGGGGCGACGAAAGTGAGCTCTCCCGGAACAGGGCGGGCCATGGCAGGTACTCCTTGTAAGACGAAAGGCGCGCCGCAGAAGCAGCACGCCCTTCAAGAGTAACCGCCCCGGCCCTGCCGGAGCCTTCCGTCGTACGCCGCCCCCACCCGGCGGGGTCCCGCCGATGAGGAGCCCGCACCCCGCAGGCTCCGCCCGCCCGGATCAGCCGGTGCCGACGAAAGCGGCCAGCAGCAGCCAGACCACCGGAGCCGTCGGAAGCAGCGAGTCCAGTCGGTCCATGATGCCGCCGTGGCCCGGCAGCAGGGTGCCCATGTCCTTGATGCCGAGGTCGCGCTTGATCATCGACTCGCCGAGGTCGCCCAGCGTGGCGCTGACCGCGACCGCGAAGCCCAGTACCAGGCCCTGCCACCACGAGCCCCCGTCGATCAGGAACTCCATGCACAGCGCGCCGGCCGCCATCGCGAAGGCCACCGCTCCGAGGAGCCCCTCGCGGGTCTTCCCGGGGCTGATGCGCGGGGCGAGCTTGGTCTTGCCGAAGCGCCAGCCCACGGCGTAGGCCCCGGTATCGCTGACCACGGTCAGGACCAGGAAGGTGACGACCCGCTGCGGACCGTCGTCGGCGGTGAGCAGCATCGTGACGGACGTGGCCAGGAACGGCACGTAGAACGCCGCGAAGACACCGGCGGTGACGTCCTTGAGGTAGTCCTCGGGCGGTTCGGTCATCCGCCAGACGAGGACGGCCAGCGCCGTCAGGGCCATGGCCACCCAAGCGCCCTCGGCGCCGCGGACGTACCCGGCGATGACCATCGCCGCGCCGCCGATCGCGAGCGGGACCAGCGGAGCCTTGATGCCCTTCTTCTCCTGGAGCCGGGAGGTGAGCTCCCACAGGCCCACGACCACCGCCACGACGACGACGCCGACGAACACCGCCTTGACGATGAACAGGGAGGCGAAGACCACCGTGCCGAGGCCGATGCCGACCCCTATGGCGGCCCGCAGATCCCGTCCCGCGCGCTTCTTCTGAGGCGGCGGAGTGGGGTCCTGCGGTGCCGACGAAGGCGGGGGCGGCGGGGGGCTGGGCATGGGCTCCTGCGGCGGCGTCTCGGCGCGGAAGAGGGAGCCGCCGTCAGCGGCGGCCCCCCGATCGCGTGCTTCCCGGTCGTCGAAGTCACGGCCGGCGGCATCGGGCACGATGGGCATGGGCCGAGTGTGCGGGCCCGCCTGCGCATCGTATGCGGGACCCGCCGGAACCGGCTCCGGCTGCCAGGAAGAGTCGTTCATCAGACTTCGAGGAGCTCGGCTTCCTTGTGCTTCAGCAGCTCGTCCACCTGCGCGACGTACTTCGCGGTGGTGTCGTCGAGCTCCTTCTCGGCGCGGCGCACCTCGTCCTCGCCGGCTTCCTTGTCCTTGACGAGCTTGTCGAGGGCGTCCTTCGCCTTGCGGCGGATGGCGCGGATCGACACCTTGGAGTCCTCGGCCTTGGTGCGCGCGACCTTGATGTACTCCTTGCGGCGGTCCTGCGTCAGCTCGGGGAAGGTCACCCGGATGATGCTGCCGTCGTTGCTCGGGTTGACACCGAGGTCCGAGTCGCGGATGGCCGTCTCGATGTTGCGCAGTGCGCTCTTGTCGAACGGGGTCACGATCGCCATGCGCGGCTCGGGCACGGAGAAGGAGGCGAGCTGGTTGATGGGCGTGATGGCGCCGTAGTACTCCGCCACGATCTTGTTGAACATCGCCGGGTGCGCACGACCGGTGCGAATCGCGGCGAAGTCTTCCTTGGCGACGACGACGGCCTTTTCCATCTTCTCCTCGGCCTCGAGGAGGATCTCTTCGGTCACCACGTGCTCCTGCATGTCAGAAATGGATGGTTCGGGCGGGCGGGGCCGGCTCGGCCCGGCAGGGCTCGAACCGGCGGCGGGTGCTCGGACCCGGAGTGCCCAGGTCCGGAGTGCTCAGGTCCGGGTGCCCTGGTCGCTCACGAGCGTGCCGATCTTCTCACCCTTGACCGCGCGGGCGATATTGCCCTCGGCGAGCAGTTCGAAGACCAGGATCGGCAGCTTGTTGTCGCGGCACAGCGTGATGGCGGTGGCGTCGGCGACCTTGAGGTCGCGCGAGAGCACCTCGCTGTATTCCAGCGCGTCGAACTTCACCGCGTCCGGGTTCTTCTTGGGGTCGGAGTCGTAGACCCCGTCGACGCCGTTCTTGCCCATGAGCAGGGCTTCGGCGTCGATTTCCAGGGCACGCTGGGCGGCCGTGGTGTCGGTGGAGAAGTAGGGCATGCCCATGCCGGCGCCGAAGATGACCACACGGCCCTTCTCCAGGTGGCGCACGGCGCGCAGCGGGATGTACGGCTCGGCGACCTGCCCCATGGTGATGGCGGTCTGGACGCGGGAATCGATGCCTTCCTTCTCCAGGAAGTCCTGGAGGGCGAGGCAGTTCATGACCGTGCCGAGCATGCCCATGTAGTCGGACCGGGCCCGGTCCATGCCGCGCTGCTGGAGTTCGGCGCCGCGGAAGAAGTTGCCGCCGCCGATCACGATGGCGATCTCCGCGCCGTCGCGGACCACCGCGGCGATCTCGCGCGCGATGGCGTGGACGACGTCGGGGTCGACGCCAAGTCCTCCGCCGCCGGAGAAGGCCTCGCCCGACAGCTTCAGCATGAAGCGGCGGCCCTTCTTGTCCTGGTGGCTCTTGTCGTCGGAAGCGGTGTGGGTGTCCACGCCCTGATTCATGGAGATCTCCTCGTGCACATACGAAGAAGGCCATTGCCGGTGGGTCCTTGCGGTTCCCTCTACGGCAATGGCCTCCTCGTCAGATCTGCGGTCGTCCTGCGCGAACGCGGGCGACTGCTTCAGACCCTACCGGGGTCCGGTGTCCGTCGCGTACGGACGGACTCAGATGCCGACCTTGATGCGCGCGAAGCGCACCAGGTTGACACCGGCCTCGTCCAGAACCTTCTGGACGGACTTCTTGGCGTCCAGGGCGTAGGCCTGGCCGAGCAGGGTGTTGTCGCGGAAGAAGCCGTTGACACGACCCTCGACGATCTTCGGCAGGGCAGCCTCGGGCTTGCCCTCCGCGCGGGTGACCTCTTCGGCGACGCGACGCTCGGACTCGACCACGTCGGCCGGAACGTCGTCCTTGGAGAGCCACTTCGGCGCGAACGCGGCGATGTGCTGCGCGATGCCGCGGGCGACCTCGGCGTTCTCCTTGTCGAGCTCGACAAGGACGCCGATCTGGAACGGCAGGTCGGGCATCGTGCGGTGCATGTACGCCGAGACGTAGCCACCGGTGAACTGCGCGAAGCGGTCCAGGACGATCTTCTCGCCGAGGTTGGCGTTGGCCTCGTCCACGAACGCCTGGACGGTCTTGCCCGGGGCGATCTCGGACGCGAGCAGCGCCTCGATGTCGGCCGGGGAGGTCGCGGCGACGTGCGCGGCCAGCTCTTCGGTGACGGCCAGGAACTTGTCGCCCTTGGCGACGAAGTCCGTCTCGCACTTCAGCTCGAGGATGACACCGGAGGTGTTGTCCTCGGAGATGACGGAGACGACGGCACCGTTCTCGGCAGAACGGCCTTCGCGCTTGGCGACGCCCTTCTGACCCTTGATGCGGAGCGCCTCGATGGCCTTGTCGACGTCACCGTCGGCCTCGACCAGCGCGTTCTTGCAGTCCAGCATGCCGACGCCGGTGAGCTCGCGGAGCTTCTTGACGTCAGCGGCGGTGTAGTTCGCCATGAGTCTGTGATTCTCTCTCGAAGTCGTAGATCTACGGGTGAACGGCGGAGGAGCGCGCTTTTGGCGCGGCTCCCCCGCCGTCATCGTCCGTGCTGCGAGTGCCCGGCGTATGAACGCCGGGCGCTCTCAGTGGGTCAGGCCTGCTCGGCGTCGGCGGCCGGAGCCTCGACGACGGCCTCGGCGGCAACCTCGGCCTCGGCGGCCGGAGCGGCCTCAGCCTCGGCGGCGGGAGCAGCCTCGGCCTCGACGGCGGGGGTCTCGACAGCGGCCTCGGCCGGAGCGGCCTCAACAGCCTCGTCTGCGGAGTCCTTCTTCTCGCCCTCGAGGAGGTCGCGCTCCCACTCGGCGAGCGGCTCGGCAGCGGCCTTCTCGCCCGGCTTCGAGTCACCAGTGGCGGCACCGGAACGGGCGATGAGGCCCTCGGCGACGGCGTCGGCGATCACGCGGGTGAGCAGACCGACGGAGCGGATCGCGTCGTCGTTGCCCGGGATCTTGTAGTCGACCTCGTCGGGGTCGCAGTTGGTGTCGAGGATCGCGACGACCGGGATGTGGAGCTTGCGCGCCTCACCGACGGCGATGTGCTCCTTCTTGGTGTCGACGATCCAGACGGCGCTGGGGACCTTCGACATCTCGCGGATACCACCGAGGGTCTTCTCCAGCTTGATCTTCTCGCGAGAGAGGACCAGGAGCTCCTTCTTGGTGAGACCCGACGCCGCGACGTCGTCGAAGTCGATCGACTCGAGCTCCTTCAGACGCTGAAGGCGCTTGTAGACGGTGGAGAAGTTGGTGAGCATGCCACCCAGCCAGCGCTGGTTGACGTACGGCATACCAACGCGCGTCGCCTGCTCGGCGATGGCCTCCTGGGCCTGCTTCTTGGTACCGATGAACATGATGGAACCGCCGTGCGCGACGGTCTCCTTCACGAACTCGTAGGCGCGGTCGATGTACGACAGCGACTGGAGCAGGTCGATGATGTAGATGCCGTTGCGCTCCGTGAAGATGAAGCGCTTCATCTTCGGGTTCCAACGGCGGGTCTGGTGACCGAAGTGGACGCCGCTTTCCAGCAGCTCCCGCATCGTTACGACGGCCATGGCCATCTCCTTGTTTCTCGGTTTGGTTCCTGACGCCCCTGTCGCGACCTGCCCCCGACGAAGGGGACCGAGAGACGCTGTCACCCGGCCAGAGCGGCCGGTGCTGGGGCGTGCGAAGTCGACCCGGTGACCCGGATCGCCACAAGAAGTGTACGGGACCCGGTGGTATGCCGGGTGACGCGATTGTCCACAGGCTTCCGGTTCTCCACAGGCCGTCGGCGTGCGGTTGTCCACAGGCCCGGCGGGATCCCGCCCGCGGGCGGGATCCTGAGCGGCATGACGACACCGCTGCTCGGCCTGCTGCTGACCCTGTCCCTCACGCTCATCGTCCCCGCGCCGGGGCCCCCGGGTCCGGCCGGACCTCCCGGACCGGCCGGTCCGCCGCAGCGGGCTCCGCAGTCCGTCGGCGCCTCGGGGTCTCCACGGATTCCGGATCCCGGCGGAGCGCGCCCGCTCCCCGCCCCCCTCGCGGTGGTCCGCTGGTGGGACCCGCCCCCGAGCCCGTACGCGGCGGGCCACCGCGGGGTGGACCTGGCGGCCCCGGCCGGCGCGGAGCTCCGCGCCGTCGGCCCGGGCCGGGTCCACTACGCGGGCCGGGTGGCGGGGCGCGGGGTCCTGTCCCTGACCCTGCCGAACGGCCTGCGCACGACGTACGAACCGGTACGCCCCCTGGTGGCGGAGGGCGCCGAAGTCACGACGGGCCAGGTGGTGGCCCTCCTCACGGACGGCTCGCACTGCCCGCGCCCCTGCCTCCACTGGGGCCTCCTGCGGGGCGAGACCTACCTCAACCCCTTGACCCTCGTCCCCCGCCCGACGCCGCGTCTCCTGCCCTTCGCCGGGAGGGCCGGGCCCGGGCCGGATCAGCCCCCGACGCCCCGCAGGGCCATGGCGACGGCCGCGTCCGTGACCACGGACGGGTCCTCGCCGGAGGCCGCCTCGATACGGCGGACGGCGGCGTCCACGACGCCCTGGAGCAGCATGGCCGCCAGCCTCGGCTCCGTCTGCCCGAGTGCCCCCAGGGCTTCGACGATCATCGCGATCAGCCCTCCGTGCGCCGCACGGATCTTCTCGCGCGCTCCGCCGTCCAGCTCGCTCGCGGAGATCGCCACGACCGCGCGGTGCCGGCGGTCTCCCACCAGGCCCAGCTGACTGCGGACGTACGCCTCGATCTTCGCCTCCGGCGTCTGGGCCTCGGACATCGCCGCCTCGATCTCGGCGGCCCACACGGGGAAGTCCACCGCGCAGAGCTCTTCGACGACGGCCGCGCGCGAACGGAAGTACTCGTACACGGAGGACCGGGCGAGGCCGGTCCGCTCGGCGAGGGCGGGGAAGGTCAGCGCTTCCGTTCCCCCTTCGGACAGCAGGGAACGCGCGGCGTCCAGCAGGGAGCCGCGTTGCATCGACCGGTGCTCGGCCACGGAGGCCGCTCGAATCCTGGGCACGCGTCCACTCTACGGAGGTCCCGCAAGGCCGTCGCCCGCTCAGCGGCCGACGTCGGCCAGCTTCGCCCGCAGCTGTAGTACCGACTTGGTGTGGATCTGGCTGACGCGGCTCTCGGTGACGCCGAGGACGTTGCCGATCTCGGCGAGCGTCAGGCCCTCGTAGTAGTAGAGGGTCACGACCGTCTTCTCCCGCTCGGGCAGGGTGTTGATGGCCCGCGCGAGCAGCCGCCGCAGTTCCCGGTCCTCCGCGACCTCGACCGGGTTGTCGGCCGCGGTGTCCTCCAGCGTGTCCATCAGGGAGAGCCGGTCGCCGCCCTCCCCGCCGACGTGCAGGAGCTCTTCCAGGGCGACGACATTGGCCAGCGACAACTGGCTGAAGACGGCGTGGAGTTCCTCGACCCCGATGCCCATCTCCCCCGCCACCTCGTGCTCGGTCGGGGTGCGCCGCAGTTGCGCCTCCAGCGTGGTGTACGCCCGCTCGACGGCCCGCGCCTTCTGTCGCACCGAGCGGGGGATCCAGTCCAGCGCCCGCAGTTCGTCGATCATCGCGCCCCGGATCCGGGTGATCGCGTACGTCTCGAACTTGATGGACCGCTCGATGTCGAACTTCTCGATGGCGTCGATCAGTCCGAAGACCCCGGAGGAGACGAAGTCGGCCTGCTCCACATTGGGCGGAAGGCCGACGCTGACCCGGCCGGCCACGTACTTCACCAGGGGCGAGTAGTGCAGGATCAGCTGCTCCCGCAGCCGCTCGTCGCCCGAGTCCTTGTACGAGCGCCACAGCACTTCCAGGGACGAGGGCGCGGTGGACCGCTCACTGCCGCGCGCAGCGGGGGGCACCGCAGCGCGGTCAGACCCTGAGGTGTGCTGGGGCATGCTTCGCCTTTGCCGGAGCCGGATTCCTTGGGAGCGTAGCGTGACGGAAGAGTCGCGGTGCGCGAAGAGTACGGGATCGCGCGGGCCCCGAAGGGCGTCCCGACTCGCGCGGGCGACCCGGGACCGGCGCTCGGCGCACGGTCCCGGCGGCTGCCACCGGGAAGACCGCGTCTCTCATCGGCTTCACTCTTCCACCGGAACGCCCCAGGTCAACGACCGCCTCGCCGGGTGGCTCCGCTTTGTGTGCCTCCTCTCGGCCGCCTCGCGGTCAACTGCCAGCCGTCGCCCTGCCGTTCGACGAACCCCAGAGAGTGAAGTTCGTACAGTCTGCCGATGACTTCATCGGTACCGGTGCCCGCGGCGAGGGCCACCTGCTTCAGGTCGGCGGGCCGGCCG
Organism: Streptomyces sp. ISL-66; assembly: GCF_018614135.1. Taxonomy (GTDB): domain Bacteria; phylum Actinomycetota; class Actinomycetes; order Streptomycetales; family Streptomycetaceae; genus Streptomyces. The sequence continues at coordinate 16,041 of NZ_JAGGOW010000136.1, read as the reverse complement.
GCCGGGAGCGCTTCGAGCACCCGGACCGTTTCCGGGTCCAGCAGGTCCCGGGCGACCACGGGGCCGCGCCGCTCGGGAGCCAGCTCGCCCATGGTGCCGACGAGCTCGACGACCTCCGCCGCGTCGGTGACCAGCACCGCCTCGCCGCGCAGCAGTTCGTGAACCCCGGCCGAGAGCCCGCTGGTGGCCGGGCCGGGGATGCCCATGGTGAACCTCCCCAGCGCCTGGGCCCGTCGGGCGGTGACCAGGGACCCGCTGCGGTGGGCCGCCTCCACGACGACCGTGCCCCGGGTCAGCGCGGCGATGACACGGTTGCGCAGGACGAACCGGCTCGGCGTGGGGTGACTGCCCGGCGGCAGTTCCCCGAGCACGAGGCCCTGCGCGGCGATCCGGCCGAGCAGTCCGGCGTGACCGCGCGGGTAGGGCACGTCCACGCCGCAGGCCAGCACCGCGGCCGTGGCTCCGCCGGCGGCGAGGGCTCCGCGATGGGCGGCGCCGTCGATCCCGTACGCCGCCCCGGAGACGACCACCCAGCCGCGCTCGGCGAGACCGGCGGCGAGGAGCTGGGCCATGTGCGCCCCGTACGGGGTGCAGGCGCGGGCTCCGACCACCGACACCGAGCGCAGGGCCCAGGTCCGCAGGCTCGGCCCGCCCCGCACCCACAACCCGAGGGGCCGGGCGTCGCCGAGATCGTCCAGCTGGGTCGGCCACTCCGCCGACACGGGGCAGACGAACCGCCCGCCCGCCTCGGCGGCGGCCGCCAGGTCCCGCCGGGGGTCGGCCAGCGCCGCCCGCCTGCGGTATCCGGCGAGCCGCTCGGCGCCGACCCCGGGCAGCACCCCGGGCTCCGGCACGGGCCCGGTCAGCAGGCGCATCAGCCCGACCGCCCCGTGCTCCCGCAGCCAGCGCCCGCCGTGCTCCTCCCCCGGCTCCAGCACCCGGGTCAACGCGGCCCGCGCCAGCACCTCCTCTTCCGCCCCCCGCCCCGTCCCCGTCCCCGACCTCGGCCCCAGCTCCGGCCCCAGCCCCGGCTCCGGCCCCGACCTCGGCCCCAGCTCCGGCCCCAGCCCCGGCTCCGGCCCCGGCCCCGGCCCCAGCTCCGGCCCCGGCCCCGGCCCCAGCTCCGGCCCCAGCTCCGACCTCGGCCCCGGCCCCGGCTCGGGCCCCGACCTCGGCCCCAGCTCCGACCTCGGCCCCGGCTCCGGCCCCAGCCCCGGCCTCGGCTCCGGCCCCGGCCCTGTGGCAGGGGCTTCGGGCCCGGTCATGAGCCTGATCCCATCGCCGCCGCGGCCCCGCGGGCGATGCCCGTACGGAGCTCCAGCGCGACCGCCACGTCCAGCGGATCGGGGCGGTCGCGACCGCGCAGGTCCGCCACCGTCCAGGCCACCCGGAGCACCCGGTCCAGGCCGCGCGCGGTGAGCAGTCCGCGCTCCAGGTCCCGCTCCGCCTGGGCCAGCGCGCCGGGTGCGGGCTGCCAGCGGGTCCGCAGCTCGTGTCCGGGCACCTCGGAGTTGAGCCGCCACGGGGTGTCGGCCAGCCGGGCCGCCGCCCGGTCGCGAGCTTCGCGGACCCGCCCGGCGACCACCGCGGTGGCTTCGCCGCGGCCGCCGCGCCCCAGCAGATCGGAGCGGGTGACCGGCTCGACCTCCACCCGGAGGTCCACCCGGTCCAGCAGCGGCCCCGACAGCCGGGCCTGGTAACGCCGGATCACCGAGGCCGGGCATTCGCAGCCGGCCCCGTGCAGGGTGTGCCGCCCGCAGGGGCAGGGGTTGGCCGCGAGCACCATGAGGAAGCCGGCCGGCAGCCGCACCACCCCGGCGGCCCTGGCGATGACCACGTGCCCGGCTTCGAGGGGCTGCCGCAGGGCGTCCAGCGCCTTGCTGCCGAACTCCGCCGCTTCGTCGAGGAACAGCACGCCCCGGTGGGCCAGCGACACCGCCCCGGGTCTCGGCACTCCGGCCCCGCCCCCGACGAGGGACTGCATGGTGGCGGAGTGGTGCGGGGCGCAGTAGGGCGGCCGCGTGACGAGCGGTTCGCCCGGCGGCAGGATTCCCGCGACCGAGTGGATGGCCGTGACCTCCAGGGAGTCCCTGCGGGTGAGCGGCGGGAGGATCCAGGGGATCCGCTCGGCGAGCATCGTCTTGCCGGCGCCCGGTGGCCCGCTCAGGAAGAGGTGGTGGCCCCCGGCGGCCGCGACCTCCAGCGCCCGGCGGGCCGCGTACTGTCCGGCGACGTCGGCGAGGTCGGGGACGTCCCGCCCGTCCGCGCCGCCCCGGGCGACCCCCGTGCCGAGTCCGGCACCCGGCAGGACCAGCCCGGCCAGCATCGGATCGGGCCGCCCCGGCGGATCCGGCGGATCCTCCTCGGGAACCTCACCGTCGGTCAGTACGGCGATCAGCTGCCGCAGGCTGCGCACGCCGAGCACCGATACGTCCGGGACGAGCATGGCCTCGGCCGCGCACTGCTGCGGGACCACGACCTGCCGGTACCCGGCCTCGGCGGCGGCGAGGACCGCCGGCAGGATCCCGCGGACGGGCCGCACCCGGCCGTCCAGGCCCAGCTCGCCGATCAGTACGAGATCCGCGATCACACCGGGGTCGATCACCTCGGCGGCGCCCAGGATCGCGGCGGCCACGGCCAGATCGAAGCCGGCTCCCGATTTCGGTACCGAGGCGGGGCTGAGGCCGACGGTGAGCTTCTTCTGCGGCCAGGCGGCCCCGGAGTTCACCACGGCCGCCCGGACCCGGTCCCGGCTCTCGATCAGCGTCTTGTCGGGCAGTCCCACCAGGGCAAAGGCGGCGACGCCCGGCTCCAGGTCCGCCTGGACCTCCACCACCACGCCGTCGACGCCCACGAGGGCGACCGAGCAGGCACGCGCGAATCCCATCAGGCCGCCCCCCTGATGTGCTCCACCACGGGCGCACCGCGCCGCGGCAGCAGGACCCCGACCAGGTCGATCCGCACCCCGCCCGGGGGCGGTCCGCCGTGATCGGCCAGCCACCGCCCGGCGAGCCGCCTCAACCGCTCGGCCTTGCCGGGCCGCAGCGCGGCCATGGGGTGTTCGAACTCCCCCGCCCGCCTGGTCTTCACCTCGCACACGACGAGGGCGTCCCCGTCCCGGGCGACGATGTCGATCTCCCCGCTGCGGCACCGCCAGTTCCGCGCGATGACGGTCATCCCCGCCTCGGCGAGCCGCCGCGTCGCGAGCTCCTCGCCGTACCGTCCCAATGCCTGCTGTGCCACGCCCTTCGCGTTCATCCGGCACCACCTCCGGCACCGACGGTCCCGCGTCCCCGCCCACCTAGTGGATCTTGGTGGACAACCAGGGCATTGTGGATAACCCCCTCACCCTTGCGGGTGAACCGTCCGGGCCGGAGCCGGGTCTCCCCGCTCCCCGGAACCCGGCGGCGATCCCTCTGGACTAGCTCCCCGGAAGTTCGAGATCGCTCTTGTTGAGCTCCTCGATGTTCACGTCCTTGAAGGTCAGCACCCGTACCTGCTTCACGAACCGGGCCGGCCGGTACATGTCCCAGACCCACGCGTCGGCCATCGAGACCTCGAAAAACACCTCGCCCTGTACCGAGTGCACCTGCATCTCGTAGTCATTCGTGAGGTAGAAACGGCGTTCGGTCTCGATCACATACTTGAACAGCCCGACGACGTCGCGGTACTCCCGATAGAGCTTCAGCTCCATCTCGGTCTCGTACTTCTCGAGGTCCTCGGCACTCATGGCATGTTCCCCTTCAGCCGTGCGTCCCCCTATTGTGCGCCAGGCCCGTGCGCCCCTAAACGATTTCCGGAGCCAGGTTCACGGGCGCACCCGGAGGACCGTCGTCGAGCAGCCTGCGGAGCAGCTCTGCGAGTCTGGTCGGGTATACCGTCTCACGGGCCGCCAGAAGTTCCTCGGAGGTCCACCACCTCGCCCCGGAGACGCTGCGCCGCTCCAGCTCCGTGAGGCCGCCCATCCCGGTCCGCGTCTGGGCCGTCCGGGCCAGGAAGTACCACTCGTCCTGCTGCCAGCGGCGCCCGTCGAAGGGGAACTCGCAGTAGCGCTGCCACAGCACCGGCCCGAGCTCCACGTCCGTGATCCCGGTTTCCTCCGCGAGCTCGCGCAGCGCGGCCTGCTCCCGGGTCTCGGAGCCCTCCAGGCCGCCGCCCGGGGTGAACCACCAGTCGTCCGCCGGGTCGCCCGGCTCGAAGCCGTGCAGCAGCAGGATCCGGTCGGCGGGATCCAGCAGGACCACCCGCGACACCTTGCGCGGCCGGTCAGCGGACACCGGCCCGCTGCTTCCTCCGCCCGCGCCCGAAGACCCGTACGACCGGGCCGTACGCGGCTCCGAGCACCACCAGGGCGGCGCCCGCCACGACGGCGGCCAACTGGAGCCGCAGCGGCCCCGCCTTCGAGACCCCGCCGGGCAGGGACGCGTAGGTCGCCGGCCGCTCCAGCATCGTCTGGGAGGGCCACGCCAGGGCGTCCACCCGGGCGCTCACCGCCGACCGGGCCACCGTCCCCTGACCGGCCTCCTCCAGGTGCGCCCGGGAGTCGATCGAGGCGCCGCGCCGGTCGCCCAGCAGGAACAGGTTGCCCTCGGGGACCGTCACCTCGAAGGGCGTCCGCGAGGCGGACCCGCCCGGCGCGTCCGCCACGTCGAGCTTCTCCACCTCGATGTACGGCTCGTCCAACTCCTTGCCGTTCACGGTGAGCCGGCCGCCGTCGCCGCAGCACTTGACGGTGTCCCCGCCGACGCCCACGACGCGCTTGACCATCGGCGAATCGCTCCACTGCTCGTCCTTGAAGACGACCACGTCGCCGCGGCGCACCTCGGCGCCGTCGATGCGCTGCGCCAGCACCCGGTCCCCGGGCGTCACCGTCGGCACCATCGAGTCGGTCGGCACCGTGTACGGCTGGTACACGACGGCTCCCCACGCGAACCCGCCCAGGAAGAGCACGAAGCCGATGGCCACGACGAGTCCCGACAACATGTTGCCCGGACCGCCGCGGCCATCGCCGTCACCTGCTCGTATTGCTCGTGTTCCGCCCATTGCAGCGCCCCCACACTCGGAGATCGTCGACCTGGGCGGCACCCTACCTGCCGGTACGCCCCGAGGTCAGCTTCCGCCGGCGCCACAGGACGACCGGAACCGCGCCGGCGAACCCGAGAGCGGCCGGGCCGAGTCCGACCGGTGCCAGTCCGGAGGCGCCGAGACCGAGCGCGGTGGCCGCGGCCTGCGTGCCGATGCCCGGCTGGTCGAAGGTCTCGGGGATCGGCAGGGTGGACCAGCGGGTGACCGGCCACGCGACCACCACGGCCCGCCCGACGACGTCCTTGACCGGGACGAAGCCCTGGGTGGGGTCCTGCTGGTGGTAGCGGGAGTCCTGCGAGTTCTGCCGGTGGTCGCCCATCACCCAGATCTTGCCCTGGGGCACGGTGAGCGGGCCGAAGGGGAAGTCGTCGCACGGGGTGTCGCCCGGGAAGATGTACGGCTCGTCCAGTTCCTTGCCGTTGACGGTGACCGGTCCCCCCTTCTTGCACTCGACCGTGTCGCCGCCGACCGCGATCGTCCGCTTGATCAGGTCCTTCTCCTCGGCGGACGGCATGAGGCCGATGAAGCTGAGGACCTTCTGCGCGACGTTGGGCTCCGGGGTGGGCTCCCCGCTCAGCCAGTTCGCGGGGTCGTGGAAGACGACGACCTCACCGCGATCGGGCTCCGAGCCGAACCACGGCGTCAGCTTGTCCACGAGGACCCGGTCACCCCGCTGCAGGGTGTTCTGCATGGAGTCGGACGGGATCGAGAACGCCTGCACCAGGAAGGTCTTGATCAGCAGGGCCAGCAACAGGGCGATTCCGATCAGGAGCGGCAGCTCCTTCCAGAACGAGCGGTGCGGGCGGGCCGCCGCGCCGCCCTTCGCACCACCGTCGTGCTCGGCTGCATCGTGCTCGACGGCGTCGTCCGGCTGCTCGCCACCCTCGTCACGCCCGGACCGTGCACCCACCGCCACATCCCCCACGTCTACTCCTCATTCGGAAATTGCAAGCCCGGCCGGATCAGGCACGGGCCCTCCCCTCCCTAACGAGCGGGAGTTCCCGAAGGCGCGGGAGACCGGGAACACACTATGCGAACGAGGCGTCCCGGGGGCGCCGTCGGGACGCGCGGCGTGCGCGGCGCGCCTGGTCGGGCACCATGCGGAAGGTGGCGGGCTGTTCCAGGCGCCGCCAGTGCCCGAACGGCCATGCGATCACGACGGCCTGACCGACCACGTCCCCCTCGGAGACCGTGCCCTGGAAGGCCTCGTCGAGGTGGTAGCGGGAGTCGGCCGAGTTCGAGCGGTGGTCGCCCATGACGAAGATCCGCCCCTCGGGCACCTGCACGTCGAAGGGGATCTCCGACGGCGCGTTGCCCGGACTGATGTACGGCTCGTCGAGCGGCGATCCGTTGACGGTGACCCGGCCCCGGGCGTCGCAGCACTTCACGGTGTCCCCGCCGACCCCGATGACCCGCTTGATCACGTCCTGTTCGTCGGCCGAGGGCAGCAGGCCGATGAAGGTGAGGGTCTGCTTGATCTGCTTGACGCCCACCGGGTCCGGGGCCGGGCGGGCGTTCTCGCCGCCGAGCCAGCCGCCGGGATCCTTGAACACGACGACGTCCCCGCGCTTGGCCTCGGAGCCGAACCACGGGGTCAGCTTGTCCACCAGGACCCGGTCCCCGATCCGGATCGTCTGCTCCATGGAGCCCGACGGGATGAAGAAGGCCTGTATCAGGAAGGTCTTGAGGATCAGGGCGATGCACAGCGCGACCACCACCAGCATGGGCAGCTCGCCTGCCCTGCGGGTGCGCCGCCTGCGCCGGACCCGCCGGGCCAGCCGGCGCCGGTCGGCGCGGCCCCCGGGCTCCGGAGCGGCCGCGCCGCCCTGCTCCGCCGCGTGCCCGCGCCCACCCCCGGCCCGGGGCTCCGGGTCCGGATCCGCGTCCCGGTCGCGTCTGGGACGGCCCCGGCCCCGGCTACCCACGCCCGCCGCCCGCGGATGCCACGTCGGCCCAGCGCGAGATCGGCCAGCCGATCCAGTGGGCCCGCCCGATCACCTTCTCCACCGGCACCATCCCCCCGCCAGGCTCCCCCAGGTGGTCCCTGGAATCCCGGGACTGGGAGCGATGATCGCCCATGACCCAGAGGGTTCCGAGCGGTACCACGATCCGGAACGGCACCTTCGATCCCGTGTCTCCGGGGAAGAGGTACGGCTCGTCCAACGGCACCCCGTTGACCTTGATCCGGCCGGTCGCGTCGCACGCCACGTCGTCGCCGCCGACGCCGATGACCCGCTTCACGAAGTCGGTGTCCGACGGTTCGGCGAGCCCGAGGGCCGACCCCACGCCGTGCAGGGCCTCGCCGATCGTGTTCCCGGTGGGGCCGTCCGGCACGAAGGAGCCCGTGCCGTCGAAGACCACGACGTCGCCGCGCTTCGGCTGCTCGCCGAAGCGGTACGCCAGCTTGTCGACCAGTACCCGGTCCCCGACCGCGAGCGTCGGCTCCATCGAGCGGCTCGGGATGAGGAAGGGCTGGAGGACGAAATTGCTGAGCAGCAGCAGGAAGACGGTGCAGGCCACGCCCAGCAGCCCGGCCCGGCGCCAGGTCAGCCAGCCCGCCCCGCCGGAGGCCGGCTCGTCCGCCCCCGGAGCCCGCGTCCCGGGACCGTCCGTACCCGGACGCTCCGCCTCGGGGCCGTCCGTACCCGCCGTACCCGCCGTGCCCGCCGTCCCCACCTCGCCGGTCCCGACGACGCCGGACTCCGTGGGAGCCGCTTCGGAAAACACGAAACGCGACCGCCCCTCCCCCTCGTCGGGGGAAGAGCGGCCGCGCTGCGTGTGAGGTGCTTCGGTGTCCATCGGGGGCGAGCCTATCCGGCCGCCTCCGGAACGCCGAGAGCAGATCAGCGGTCGCGCTTCTCCTTGATCTTCGCGGCCTTGCCGCGGAGCTCACGGAGGAAGTACAGCTTGGCGCGACGCACGTCACCGCGGGTGACGAGCTCGATCTTCTCGAAGATCGGGGAGTGAACCGGGAAGGTACGCTCCACGCCGACGCTGAAGGAAACCTTGCGGACGGTGAAGCTCTCGGAGACGCCAGAGCCCTGGCGACGGATGACGACACCCTTGAACTGCTGGATACGGGAGCGGTTGCCCTCGATCACGCGGACGTGCACGTTGATCGTGTCACCCGGGCGGAAGGCCGGGAGGTCCGAGCGGAGCGTGGCGGCATTGACGCCATCGAGCAGGTGAGACATGTAATTCGTCTGCTTTCTTCGCATGACGCCACAGGCCGCCGATGCGGGGTTTCCGGAGAGAATTCGGGAGCCGCGGGACTCGGCGGGCGACTGTCCCCCTGTGGCAGGGGCGCACGCGAGCACACAGCAGCCGCCTATTCTTCCACGGCCTGGGGCCTACGCCAAAATCGGCCGTCGTCGGACGGCTTCCAGCCGAGGATGCTCAGCAGCTCGCGGTCCTTCTTGTCGAAGGACGAGGCCTCGCAGCGCTCGATCAGATCGGGACGGTTCCGCACGGTCCGCCGGAAGGCCTCGTCGCGGCGCCACCGGGCGATCTTGCCGTGGTGCCCGCTGACCAGCACGTCCGGGATGCCGCGGCCGCGCCACTGGGGCGGCTTGGTGTAGACGGGCCCCTCCAGCAAGTTCGCCATGTCTCCGGGAGCGAAGGAGTCGTCGCGGTGCGACTCGGCGTTCCCGAGGACCCCGGGCAGCAGCCGGGCCACGGCCTCGGTGACGACCAGGACGGCCGCCTCGCCGCCGGCCAGCACGTAGTCGCCGATGGAGACCTCGTACACCGGGATGCGCGTGGCGTACTCGTCGATGACCCTGCGGTCGATGCCCTCGTACCGCGCCGGGGTGAAGATCAGCCAGGGGCGCTCGGAGAGCTCGACGGCAAGTTCCTGGGTGAACGGCCGGCCGCTGGGGGTGGGGACGACCATGACGGGCCCGTGCGCGCCCGCCTCGTAACCGTCGGCCAGCGCGGCGTCCAGGGCCTCGCCCCACGGGTCGGTCTTCATGACCATGCCGGGGCCGCCCCCGTACGGGGTGTCGTCCACCGTGTTGTGCCGGTCGTACGTCCAGTCCCGCAGGTCGTGGACGTGCACATCGAGCTGCCCGCGCGCCCGCGCCTTGCCGACCAGGGAGACGTTGAGCGGCTCCAGGTACTCGGGGAAGATCGTGACGACGTCGAGACGCATCAGCCGTCGTCCCCGGCGGGCTTGGCGGCCCCGGCGGCGGGCTCGTCCTCATCCGCGGCCTCGGCTTCCGCTTCCGCCTCGGCGTCGCGCTCGGACGCGATCACGGCGCGGTCGTCGATCAGTCCGGGCGGCGGGGTGATGACGCAGCGCTGCTCGGCGAGGTCGATCTCGGCGACGATCTCCTCGACGAAGGGGATCATCACCTCGGTGCCGTCCGGCCGCTCGACGATGAACAGGTCCTGCGAGGGGAGGTGCGAGATCTCGGTGATCCGGCCGACCGCCGTGCCGTCCTCGAGGACCACGTCGAGGTCCATCAGCTGGTGGTCGTAGTACTCGTCGTCCTCGGCCGGCAGCTCCGTGGGGTCCACGTCGGCGATGAGCAGGATGTTGCGCAGCGCCTCGGCGCCGGTGCGGTCCTTGACACCGGCGAAACGCAGCATCAGCCTCCCGCTGTGCACCCGGCCCGTCTCGACCGTCAGCGGTCCCGCCGACGCCGGTTCGGTCCGGAGCACGGCGCCGGGCCCGAGCCGCAGCTCGGGCTCGTCGGTCCGCACCTCGACGGTGACCTCACCCTTGATCCCGTGGGCGCGGCCGATCCGCGCGACTACCAGCTCCACTGTGTTTCTCCTGTTCAGACGACGACGGGCCGGGGCGGGCACGTATGCCCTCCCCGGCCCGTGCCGGTGACTCAACTCTTCAGCGGACCTGGTCCACGTCGACGAGGTCGACGCGGATCCCCCGGCCGCCGATGGCGCCCACGACGGTACGCAGAGCACGTGCGGTGCGGCCGTTGCGGCCGATCACCTTGCCGAGGTCGTCGGGGTGGACCCGAACCTCGAGCACCTGTCCGCGACGCAGGTCGCGCGAGGCGACCCGCACTTCGTCGGGGTTGTCCACGATGCCCTTCACGAGGTGCTCAAGAGCCTCCTCGAGCATGCTCAGGCCTCGGTCGACTCGGCGGTCTCGGCCTCAGCCTCGTCCGCCTTCTTGTCGGCCTTCTTCGCCTTCTGGGTGATGGCTTCGCCCTTGCCCTCGCCGATGCCCTCGAGGGCCTTGGCGAACTCGTCGAAGGTACGACGCTTGCTTTCCTTCGTCACCGGCTGGAGCAGCGGCGCGGGGGCCGGAAGGCCCTTGTGCGCCTGCCAGTCACCGGTCAGCTTCAGGATGGCGAGCACAGCCTCGGTGGGCTGGGCGCCGACCGACAGCCAGTACTGCGCACGCTCGGCGTTGACCTCGATGCGCGACGGGTTGTACGTCGGGTGGTAGATACCGATCTCTTCGATCGCGCGACCGTCCCGACGGGTACGGGCGTCGGCGACGACGATGCGGTAGTGCGGCTGGCGAATCTTGCCGAGGCGCTTGAGCTTGATCTTGACTGCCACTGGAGTGGTGTCTCCTGAACTTGACGTGGTTGGGCACATGAGATGCCACGTGGGGTTGCGGTACTCGGGTGCCCGATGGACGCGTCAGCCGGAGGAGAGAGGGGTCCTATGCGACTGTCGAGTACAGCTGTCCATTGTGCCATACGCCCGGGTCGCCTCGTCCTCCCGGTCAGGAGGCGGCCGACAGCGCGACCTCCGGAATCGCGACCTCCGGGATGCGGAACGGCTTCATGCAGCCTCCGCACACGATCGGGGCCTGGGCCAGCACGGACGGAACCACCCGTACGTTGCGACCACAGTCACAGACCGCCTTGACGCGGACCCCTCCGCCGGAGGAGCCGTGCCGGGCGGCCGGCCCGCGGAAGCTGCGCTTGGTGTCGGCGGCCGTGGCGACCGTGTGGGCCTTCAGCGCGCGCTGGAGGCGCTCCATGGTGGGGCGGTAGCGCTTCTTCGCCTCCGGATTGAGCGAGACCAGCGAGAAGCCGCTGCTCGCGTGCGGCTCGTCGACGTGGTCCAGCCCCATTTCCTCGGCGATCGCGAGGAACCTGCGGTTGTGGTAGCGGCCGGCGCGCGAGGTGTCACGCACACCGCGCGCTGCGGCGATGCCGTGGACTGCCTCGTGCAGCAGTCGCTCGAAGGAGAGCTCGGCGCCGCAGGCGGACGAGGACTCTCCGATCAGGGACTCGGGCGCGGCAAGGTCAGGCAGCTCGGGGTGGTACCGCTGAATATCGGCCCACGCCTGCGCCAGCTCTGCGGCGAGAACAGGGGGTGTCGTGCTCACGTCGTGACAACGAGCCGGAGTGCCCCGGTGTTCCGATTCCGGGCCATTCCAAATTTTTTGCACGTACCAGTCAGTTCAGCCTCATGCGTCCCGACGAGGACGGGTGCGCAGATCTCAGGAGGAGTCGGTACGTAAGGAGGACTAACGGCGTCCTGCCGCGCGGCGCGAGCCGCGCGCCAGGACGCCGGAGCCGGACCGGCCGGCTAGTACGAGCGCGCGACGATGGCGAGGGTGCCCGGGGCGTCGTCCGCCTCCGGAACCGACCCGTCCTCGGCGATCAGGCAGCGTACGGAGACGGCCTGCTCGGCGAGCTTGGCCTCGCCCTCGGGGCCGAGGTCGGCCCACGGGATCCGCGCCCAGCCCCCGGCGATGGCGGCCTCGGCGGCCTCCCCGATGGTGGCGACGTCACTGGTGCGGGCCACCCGGCGCTCGCGGGACTCGCGCAGCAGCTGCGCCTGGTCCTCCTCCAGCACCTTGGGCAGCAGGTCGGCGAGAGCGGAGATCTGCACCGCCTCCTTGCCGCCCGGGATGCGGCGGGCCAGCATCGCGGTGCCGGCCTCCAGGTCGCGGGGGCCGATCTCGACGCGGACCGGTACGCCCTTGAGCTCCCAGTCCACGGCGCGGCGGCCGAAGGGGGTGTCCACGCGGTCGTCGACGAACACCCGCAGACCGGCGGCCTTGAGCTCGGCGCCCAGCTCGCGGACCTTCGCCACGGCCTCGTCGCCCTTGATCGCCATGACGACGACCTGGACGTGCGCGAGGCGCGGCGGGACCCGCAGGCCGTTGTCGTCGCCGTGCGACATGATCAGGCCGCCGACCATGCGGGTCGAGACGCCCCACGAGGTCTGCCAGACGAGCTCCTGCTTGCCTTCCTTCGACAGGTACTGCGTGTTGAAGGCCTTGGCGAAGTTGGTGCCCAGCTCGTGGCTCGTGCCCAGCTGAAGGGCCTTGCCGTCGCCCATCATGCCCTCGAGGGTGAGGGTGTTGATGGCGCCGGCGAAGCGCTCCTTGGCGGTCTTGCGGCCGAGCACGACGTCGATGCCGAGCACGTTCGTCATGAAGTCGCCGTAGACGTCGCGGTGGATCCGGGCGGCGTAGTCGCGGGCGTCCTCGTAGGAGACGTGGGCCGTGTGGCCCTCCTGCCAGAGGAATTCGCTCGTACGGAGGAAGATGCGCGGGCGCATCTCCCAGCGGACCACGTTCGCCCACTGGTTGATCAGCAGGGGCAGGTCACGGTAGCTCTGGACCCACTTGGAGAAGTAGTCGTTGATGATCGTCTCGGAGGTGGGACGGACGACGATCGGCTCGTCCAGCTCCTTGCCGCCGCCGTGCGTGACGACCGCGAGCTCGGGGGCGAAGCCCTCCACGTGCTCGGCTTCCCTCGTCAGGTACGACTGCGGGATGAACAGCGGGAAGTACGCGTTCTGGGCGCCGGCGTCCTTGATGCGCGCGTCCATCTCCTGCTGCATCCGCTCCCACAGCCCGTAGCCGTACGGTCGGATGACCATGGTGCCGCGTACCGGACCGTTGTCGGCCAGCTCGGCCTTGTTGATCAGATCCTGGTACCAGCGGGGAAAATCCTCCGCCTGGGGGGTGAGAACGGGTGCCTTTGCCATGGCGCGAATGGTACGGCGCCCGGCGCGCCGAGCGTGAATCGGGTGTGAATCGGGTGGCGCACTCCTCTGGACGCGGGGGCGAAACGGGAGTTCTCTGGCAGCGGGGGCATGGGGGCGAAACGGAATCAGGAGCGCTCTTTCGATGACACCTACGCCGACGGCGACGCTTGCTGCCCGGGACTGGGCGGAGATCCAGGAACGGATGCTCGTACCGCTCTACGAAGCGGTCTACGACCGGCTCGAGATCGGGCCGGGCCACCGGCTGCTCGGCCTGGGCTGCGGGGCCGGCCTGCCCCTCCTGCTGGCTTCCGGCCGGGGAGCCGTGGCCACGGGCGTGGAGACGGATCCGGCCCGCCGGGCGCTGGCCCGCGAACGGCTGCTGGAGGTCCTGGCGGCGCCGCCGTCGCCCGCGGTGCCCGAGGCGCCCTACGACGTGCTGCTGGCCCTCTCGCCCGGCCCGGGCGCGCTGGCCGCGGCGCTGCCGGCGCTGCGGCGGAGCGGCGGGACGGTGGTGCTGGCCGACTGGGGGCCGGCGGAGCGGTGCACGGTGCCGTCCGTCCTGGGCAGCGGGCCGGTGGCCCGGGACCTGGACGCGATGGTGGCGCGGGCCGGGCTGGTGCCGGACGGGTCGGGGCGGGTGTTCTGCCCGTTCGGGTACGCGGACGTGGACAGCGCGGTGCGCGGACTCCTGTCGACCGGGCTGTACCCCGGCGCGGCTTCCGCGGGGCGTTTCGACCTGGCCGACACCACTGTGGCGGAGAAGGAGCTCGCGGAGGCGCTTCACCCGTACGAGCGGCCCGACGGCGCCGTCTGGCTGCCGAACATCTTCCGGTACGTGATCGCCCGGACGGTCTAACGGACGTCGGGGGGCGCATCGCCCGACGCCTGCCCCCGACGCCGGACGCGGCGCGGGGCCCCGGGCGCACGGCCCGGGGCCCCGCGCCGCGGCGCGTCGGCCGCTACTTGTGCAGCCGGGTGATGCCCGCGGCGGCGTACGCGGCGACCTCGTCCAGGGTCTCGTTCGCCACCAGGGCCTCCGCGAGGGCGTCCAGCTTGTCGCGGTTCTCGCGCAGCAACCGGCGGGCCTCCGCGTAGCACTCGTCGACGATCCGGTGCATCTCGTGGTCCACCGCGTCGAGGGTGGCGGGGGCCGCGGAGAGGCCGTAGGGGCTCTGCCCGTCCGAGGGGACCGCCGTGAGCGGGCCGATCCGCTTGCTCATGCCCCACCGCGCGACCATGCCCCGCGCGAGGTTGGTGACCTGCTCCAGGTCGTTCTCCGCGCCCGTGGTGATGACCTGGTAGACGACCTCCTCGGCCGCCATGCCCCCGAGCGCGCCGATGATCCGGCCGCGCAGGTACTCCTCGGTGTACGCGTACCGGTCCGCGTCCGGGGTGGAGAGGGTGACGCCGAGCGCGCGGCCGCGCGGCACGATGGTGATCTTGCGGACCGGGTCGGCGCCCGGCTGGAGCATGCCCAGCAGCGCGTGCCCGCCCTCGTGGTAGGCGGTGCGCCGGCGTTCCTCCTCCGACATGACGAGCGGCCGTTCCGCGCCGAGCTGGACCTTCTCCAGCGCGTCGGAGAGGTCCGCCTGGGTGACTTCCTTCTGCTGGCGCTTCACGGCGAGCAGCGCGGCCTCGTTGGCGAGGTTGGCCAGTTCGGCGCCGGTCATGCCCGGCGTCGTACGGGCCACCTGCGCGAGGTCGACGCCGCCGGCGAGCGGGATGTCCCGGGTGTGGATGCGCAGGATCGCCTCGCGTCCGGCCCGGTCGGGCGGGGCGACGACGACCGTGCGGTCGAAGCGGCCCGGCCGGGTCAGCGCCGGGTCCAGGACGTCGGCCCGGTTGGTCGCGGCCAGGACCACGACGCCTTCGGAGCCGGAGAAGCCGTCCATTTCGGTGAGGATCTGGTTCAGGGTCTGTTCGCGCTCGTCGTGGCCGCCCATGCCCGCACCGCCGCCGCGCACCCGCCCGATGGTGTCGATCTCGTCGATGAAGACGATCGCGGGGGCCACCTTGCGCGCCTCGGTGAAGAGTTCCCGTACCCGGGAGGCGCCGACGCCGACGATCATTTCGATGAACTCGGAGGCCGAGGCGGAGAAGAACGGCACGCCGGCCTCGCCCGCGAGAGCGCGCGCGAGCAGGGTCTTGCCGGTGCCGGGCGGACCGGCGAGCAGCACGCCGCCGGGCATCCGGGCACCCATCTTGCGGTACTCGTCCGGGTTCTTGAGGAAGTCCACGACGTCGTTGAGCTCGCCCTCGACCTCGTCGATGCCGGCCACGTCCTCGAAGGTGGTGCGCTTGGCGCCCTCCAGCTCCACGGGTTTCGGCGGCGACTTGCGGCCGAGTCCGCCCATGCCCCCGCCGCCCATGCCCGCGCTCATCCGGCGGGCGATGAACACCCAGAGGAGGACCAGCAGCAGCATCGGGGCCAGGGAGATCAGCAGGTTGGCCAGGAAGCTGCGCTGTTCGACGACCGGGGAGGCGGTGACCACCACGTTCTGCTTGGTGAGGTTGGCCCACAGGTCGTCGTCGGCGAAGGCCGGGCGCTGGGAGACGAATTTGGTGTAGTCGCCCTTCGCCCCGTCCGGCTTGGGCTGTCCGGTCTTCAGCTGGCCCTGGATGGCGTCGCCCTTGGCGTAGATCTTCGAGACGTTGCCGTTGGCGACCTGCTTGCTGAACTCGGTGTACGAGATGGTCGGCTCGTCGCCCTCGTTGAAGAAGGAGAGCACCAGGTTGGTCACCAGGTAGACGATCAGGGCGGTGAGGATCAGGCCTCGCCAGCCGCCCGGCATCTTCCGCTTCGGCGGCGGGGCGGGCGGTGCGCCTTCGGAGCGCCAGGGCGTATCGGCCCGGTCGCGGGGCGGTACGGGGGTGGGGCTGGGCACGTGGCCTCCTTCTGCCGTCCTCCCGGCCGACCATAAGCGACAAACCGGATCATCGCTCTGGCGGGAACGGCGGCGCGAGGCCGCCCACGGCACACGCGAAGGCCCCGGCCGGATCACTCCGATGCTGTTGGTTAATCCGGGG
>NZ_JAGGOW010000135.1 GCF_018614135.1 Streptomyces sp. ISL-66 | reverse complement strand
GCCACCAACCGCACACACACCGGAGGAAGCGAGTGAGCGAGACCTTGTCGAGGGTTTCCGGCGTCGTGGACGGCTTCATCACGACGCTCACCGACCCGGACGGCGGCACGTCCCTGCAGATCCGGATCAAGATCCAGGGAGCGGCGGCCGAGGACTGCGATCAGTTCGAGGTCGTCCTCGAACGGGAGCACACGAAGGCGCTCGGGGAGACGCTGCTGTCCCTCGTGGACCGTCCCGAGTCGGCGATTCCGTGTTCCGTCGGCGTGAGCCTGCAGACACCCCTCGCCAGCAGGCCGCGAAGGCCCGCGTGAGCCGGGGCGCGCATGTGGTCGTGATCAAGGGACGGTCCGTGTGAGGTCCTTGACCCAGATCAGTTACGCACCCTGGTGGGGGTCGGCGTAGACCCGTACGCCGTCCACGTACGTCTGCACCGTGCGGACGGCGTGGAGTTCGGCCGGGTCGGTGGCGAAGGGGTCGCGGTCCAGGATCGCGAGGTCGGCGAGGCGGCCGGGGGCGATCACGCCCGCCTCGTCCTGGTGGTTGACCCAGGCCGATCCGGCCGTGTACGCGGCGAGGGCGTCGGTGAGGGCGAGCCGCTGCTCCGGCAGGAACGGCGGGCGGAGGTCCGGTTCGCCCAGTTCCTCGGCCCATACCTGGCGGTTGACGGCGACGTGGATGCCGTGCCACGGGTCGGGGCTGGAGACGAACCAGTCGCTGCCCGCCGCGATCACCGCCCCGGCCGCGTGCAGGGCGCCGAACGGGTACTGGCGCCGTCCGCGTTCCTCTCCGAGGAAGGGCAGGGTCAGTTCGTCCATCGCGGGCTCGTGCGCGGCCCACAGCGGCTGCATGTTCGCGACGGCGCGCAGGGCGCGGAAGCGGGGGATGTCGTCGGGGTGGACGACCTGGAGGTGTGCCAGGTGGTGGCGGTTGCCCGTGTGGCCGTGGGCGGCGACGGCTGCTTCGAGCGAGTTCAGCGCCTCGCGGACGGCCCGGTCGCCGAGCGCGTGGAAGTGGACCTGGAAGCCGTGTCCGTCGAGGGCGACCACGGCTTCGCGCAGCACTTCCGGGTCGACCATGGAGATCCCGGCGTTGTCGCCGGGGCAGCCGCAGGAGTCTAGGTAGGGGTCCAGCATGGCGGCCGAGAAGTTCTCCACCACCCCGTCCTGCATGATCTTGACGCTGCCGGCCGTGAAGCGTCGTCCGTGGCCGGTCTTCTCGCGTCGGGCGCGCAGCGAGTCGAGCTGGCCGAGGTCCTGGTCCCGCTCCCACCAGAGCGCTCCGCGCACCCGGGCGGTCAGCGAGCCGTCGGCGTCGCAGGCGAGGTAGGTGTCGAGCGGGTCGGGGAAGCCCGCGTACGCGCCGACGAGCGCGTCCTGCCAGCCGGTGATCCCGAGCGAATGCAGCAGTTCCTGGGCGGCGAGCAGCCCGGCCCGTGCCTCGGCCGGCGAGGTCGGGGGCACGAGGGCCCCGACCAGGGACATCGCGCCCTCGTGCAGTACACCGGTGGGCTTGCCCGCGGCGTCGCGTTCGATGCGGCCGTCCGCCGGATCGGGCGTGAGCCGGTCGACTCCCGCGAGGGCGAGGGCGCGCGAGTTGGCCCAGGCGGAGTGTCCGTCGCGGACCGGGAAGTAGGCCGGCCGGTCGGGGAGGATGTCGTCGAGCTGCTCCCGGTGCGGCAGGCCGCCGGGGAAGGCGTCGAAGGACCAGCCGCTGCCCTTGATCCAGGTGGCCTCGGGGTGTTCGGCGGCGTACGCGGCGATCGTGGCCCGGTACGCGCGGGCGGTGCGTCCCGTACTCAGGTCGCAGCCGAGCATGCCGATCCCGGCGATCACCGGGTGGACGTGCGCGTCGGTGAACCCCGGCTGCACGAACCGCCCGCCGAGGTCGACCACTTCGGTGCGCGGGCCGATCAGCTCGCGGATCTCCGGGTCGCTGCCGAGGGCGGTGATCCGGCCGCCGGTGACGGCCAGCGCCGACACCCGGTGGCGTACGGGTGAGGCGGTCCAGACGGTGCCGTTGAGGAGGACGAGGTCTGCGTGGGGCATGGGGCGGGGCTCCGATGAGTGGGTGAGGGGCGGGAGGGCTACGGGTCAGGCGCCGGCCCGGGCCGATGCCGCCACCGGCGGGAGCGGGACGGGCGGCTGGGTGAAGTACGCCGCCTTGCGGCGGTAGCGGGTCCACAGGGCGGCGGGAACGCCGAGGGCGATCACGGTGAGCGGCAGGACCGTGAGGAAGCGGCCGTTCTCGGCGTCGAAGGCCAGATGGTCCACCGAGGTCCACTGCTCGTACGCGACCAGGCAGCCGAGCAGCAGCAGGGCGATGCCGCCGGCCAGCGGGAAGACGCCCAGGACGAGGGTGTCGCGGAGCCGGCCGCGCAGTTCGTGGCGGAACGTGACCACGCAGGCCAGGCCGCCCATTCCGTACATCAGCGAGACCAGGATGCCGACGGAGTTGACGACGGCGACGACCACTTCGGACAGCGAGCCGACGGCGAGCCCGGTGAGCGAGACGCCCACGGCGAGGGCCGAGATGCGCACGGTCGAGGTGACGGGGGTACCCCACGCGGGGTGCAGCCGGGCCCAGCTGGTGCCCAGTACGCCGTCACGGCCCATGGCGAGGGTGAGCCGGGCGCCCGCGATGACGCTCGACTGCATGCAGGCCACGGTGGCGAAGAGCATCGCGGCGAGTGCGGCGACCGCGCCGGTGGTTCCGTAGGAGGTGCGGGCCAGCTCGGTGACGCCGGAGAGCGGGTCCGCGAGCTGTTCGGGCCTGAGGGCGTGGAGGAAACCGGTGGCGGAGAAGAGGAAGAAGCCCAGGGTGACGAGGATGGCGATGGTGCCGGCCCGGCCGGAGGAGCGCACCGACGTGGACTCCTCGACCACCGAGAACGCGCTCTCCCAGCCCCAGAACATGTACGCCGCCATCACGGTCGCCCCCAGCAGGGTGAGCGTGTCGGGGAAGGCGAACGGCGAGAACCAGGAGGCGGAGACGGAGGCCGCGCCGCCCCGGGCGAAGGCGGTGATCACGATGGCGGTGACCACGACCGCGGAGATGCCGAGCAGCAGGCTCTGGACGAGGGTGGCGCCCTTCACGCCGCGTACGGCGCTCAGCACGATCAGGACGCTCCACAGCAGGCCGGTCACGGTGACCGCGAGGGAGTCGTCCGGGGAGACGGCCGTGACGCCGGCCTCGGCGAGCAGGCCGAGGGTGAACTGGCCGGTGAGCTGGCCCGCGTACGACAGGAACAGGATGTTGGTGGCGACCGAGGTCCATCCGGTGAGGTAGCCGGCCCACGGGCCGAGCGCCCGGCGCACCCATATGTAGGCGGTGCCGCAGTTGGGGTCCCGGGCGGCGAGCCGGGCGTAGCCGCCGGACACGGCCAGGATCGGCAGGGCCGCGAGCAGGAATGCGGCGGGCATCGCGGTGCCGGCGAGCGCGGCGAGGAAGGAGAGGCCGATGCCTACGCTGACGGTGGGGCTGATGTTGGCCAGCGCGATGATCACGCCGTGCCGGGTGCTGAGGGTCTTGCGGAACTCGGTCACGGGCGCCGCGCCGCTTGCGGCTCTTGCCTGGTCCATGCGCGCTCCTCGGTCGGGGTGCCCCGCAGACAACCGCCCGCCGCGTTATTTTGTCAACGGTGTGGGTAAAATATTTTTCCGCGGGACTCCAGGCCTTGCGGGCGCGCCGCACGGCCTGGTCTGATCACTCCATGGCAGTACGAGGCAGAGGCCGGCCCCCCAAGGTCGAGCTGGATCTGCGGATCATCGTGGACGCCGCCCTCGCGCTGACCGACGACGAGGGCGCGGCCGCGCTGACCGTGCGCCGGCTCGCCGCCAGACTCGGCGTGGATCCCTCCGCGCTGTACCGCCACGTCGCCGACAAGGACGAGCTCCACCTGGCCCTCGCGGACCGTCTCTTCGAGGAGACCCTGACCGACTTCGTGCCCTCGGAGAGCTGGCGCGACACACTGCGCGACCTGGCGCTGCGCACCCGGCGGACCGCCCTGCGCCACCCCGGCGCGGCGGTCCTGGCGACCTACCGCACCACCCGCCGTCCGGCCGAGATGCGGATCGTGGAACTCATCCTGGCCGCCTTCGGCCGGGCCGGCTGCTCCCCGGCCCTCGCCGCCGTCCTGCACCGGGTCTACGGCGACTTCAGCCTGGCCTGGGCCGGAATGGACGCGGCCTTCGAGACCCTGGGCGGGGCCGCCCGCACGGGCGACGAGGAGGCATGGACCCGCGAGTACCCGGCGGCCGACCCCGCCACCTTCCCGGCGATCGCCCGGAGCGCGGCCCACATGGCCAGGCTGGACGGGACGACGGTCTTCCTCGCCGCCCTGGAGACCCTCCTCGACGGGCTCGAGACCCGGATCTCGGCGGAGCGCGGCGGCTAGGGTGCGTATGTGGTCTTGATCAATTTGCGGGATCGGCCCACATGCGCGCCCTAGTGCTGTGACCGGGAGGCGTCCGGCTCCGGCGTCGGGTCGGCGTCCGGACCCGCGTCCGGATCCGAGGCCCGCTTGCGGAAGCGGCCCTTCGTGGACGCGGCGCTCTGGGCCATGCCCGGCAGGAAGTCCGCGAAGAGTTCGTGCACCTCCCGCACCAGCGGGCGCAGCACGCGGAACCGGGCCAGGATGATGCCCCGGGTCGTGAGCTGCGCGCCGCGTTCGGCGAGCCGCCGGGTCTTCTCGCTGTTCGGGGAGCGGTCGAAGACCCAGTAGAGGACCAGGCCCATCTGCGAGAGCCACATCAGCTCGGGCAGTACGTCGGCGAGTTCATCCGGGACCTTTGTCTTCGCTCCGGCCAGCACCTCGCGGTGCATGTCGATCGCCAGCTTGCGCGCGGGCTCCGACTCGGGCGAGAAGGGGCTGAGCGGGCTCTCCGGATCCGCGGCGTTCTTGAAGAACTGCGAGGCGAACTCGTGGTACGGGGCCGCGATGTCCAGCCAGGTGGTCAGTACGCCCGCGAGCCGCTTCTGCAAGTCGCTCTCGCTGTCCAGGATCGGCCGGACCGCCGCGAGGTGGGCGGCGCCGATCCGGTCGTAGAACCCTTGGACCAGGTGTTCCTTCGACTCGAAGTAGTAGTACGCGTTCCCGACCGATACTCCGGCTTCCTTGGCGATCCCGCGCATCGTCGTCTTGTCGAACCCGCGCTCCTGGAAGAGACGGAGCGCGGTTTCGAGGATGAGGGTGCGGGTCTGCTCGCTCTTCGGAGCCTTCTGATCAGTCACGGTGTAAGACCCTATCGGGGTGCGGAGCAGCGGTCGCCACAGGCCGGTTCCTCCGCGTCGGCCGACCCGCCGGCCGCCCCGTCGTTCGAGCCGTCCCGTACCGCGGCCCGCCACGCGGAGGCGGTGTACATGGCGGCCTTGGCGAAGGGCCGGCCGGCCGGGGTGGCCAGCCAGTTCGCCTTCGGCCGGTGCTCGGCCAGCGCCCACAGGCAGACGATGAAGGCGTCGGTCCCGGTCCACACCTGGCCGCCGTCCCCGATGACCGTGATCTCCCGCAGGGTCGAAGCGTGATCGAGCTGCGGAAAGCGGCGCTGCGCCTCGAAGGAGGCCGCGGGCAGGAGCCGGAGCGGCACCAGCCAGCGCTGGGCGAGCAGCCAGTGCCGGATGTGGACGCAGAGCGGGCAGTTCGCGTCGTAGAGCACCGTCAGGTGCCGGGTCGCGGTCGTGGCCACCGGGATCAGGCCCCGACGGGCGCGGTCCACCCCTGGGGGGCGACCGGCGGGGTCTGCTGGCGCTCCATGATTCCGCGGCGGCGCATCTTGTTGAGGACCCAGACGTTGCCGAGGTGCATGACGCCGAGGACCAGGAGCACGACGCCGATCTTGACCGAGAGCGCCTCGAAGAGCCCGCGGGCCGCGACGATCTCCTCGGCCGACCGCAGGTAGAGGGTCACGAAGCCGATGTTGACGAGGTAGAAGCCGACCACCAGGAGCTGGTTGACCGCGTCCGCGAGCTTCTCGTTCCCCTGGAGGACGTCGGCGATGAAGATGCGGCCGTTGCGGCTGAGCGTGCGGGCCACCCAGACGGTGAGTCCGATGCTGACGAGCAGGTAGATGACGTACGCGACCACAGTGAGGTCCATTGCCCTCAGCCCCCTTGAACGTGTTCAACTGCTGACAGTGCTGACTGTAGACCTCTTTTTGAACAGGTTCAAGCCGACGGGGAGGGGGACGGGAAGGGGAACGGGAAACGGAGCCGGAGGGAGAGCGTCACGAGCGCGGCAGGAAGTCCAACAACAGCCGGGTGATCTCCTCCGGGCGTTCCAGGGAGGGCAGGTGGCCGGCCCAGGGCAGTTCCAGGTGGGTCGCGCCCGGGATGAGGGAGGCGAGCTCGGCCGGGGTGCGGCGGAAGTCGGAGATGTCGTGCGCGCCGCCCACGGCGAGGACGGGGGCGACGACGGCCGAGAGGTCGATCGCGGGCTCGGGGAGCTCGTGGTTCCCGGTGGCGGACGGCTCGGACCGGAAGTTGCCCAGCTGCATGTCCCGTACGAGGTCGTGCGCCTCGGCGGGGGCGTCCGGGCCGAGCCACTGGCGGGCGTTGAGCTCGGCCGCGCCCACCAGGTCACCGGCGTCGAGCAGCGCGTCCTCGGCGGCCCCGAAGGCCCGCTGCTCGACGCCGGGCTCGTGCCCGGGCCGTACGGGGCACAGCAGTGCCAGCGCGCTCACCCGGTCCGGACGCAGCGCGGCCAGCGTCAGCGCGACCCGCCCGCCGTACGAGGATCCGACGAACGCGGCCCGCCGGATCCCGAGGTGGTCGAGCAGCTCCCGTACGTCACCCTCGTCGCTGTACGGGGCCTCGGCGGCGGGGGAGTCCCCGCAGGTCCGGAAGTCCGGCCGGACCACCCGGAACCCGGCGTCGAGCAGCGGCTGCCACTGCGGGCCCCACATCCGCCGGTCGCACACGGAGGAGTGCAGCAGTACGACGGCCGGCGCGGTCTCGGGGCCGTCCACATCATGAGAAAGGATCATCCGGTGATGATCCCGAACTCCGCCCCGACCGGCCACCGAGTTCCAGGGCAGGGGCGCGGCCGGAGCTCGGGCCGGGGCGCGCCCGGGGCTCGCCCCCGCGGCGTGCCGGGCCGGCTGCCTCCCGATCCGGCCCGCGCTCCCGGGCCGGGCCGGGCGGTGTCACATGCTCAGTGCGCGGGCCTGGTTGAGCTGGCTCATGACCCACATGTACGTGCCCGGGTCCACGGCCGGGATCATCGTGGAGTGGTGGCGGCCGCCGCTGTTGACGGTGATCTGGATGTAGCCCGTCGTGCGGCGCTCCTTCATCAGAAGGAAGAGCAGGCCGAGCAGGCAGAAGAGGAAGAAGATGACCGCCAGCACGATCGCGTGCGCCGGAATCTTCTCCTCCGTCCGGGAGAAGTCCGTGGCGTTCCAGATCGCGCCCCGCAGCGGCATCGTGCCCGACGGGGTGATGATCTGGTCCCCGGCGATGGTGATGTCGCCGAGCGAGAGCCCGGCGGCGCCGTGGCCCCCGGGGGCCTGTCCGGGCATCGGCGCGTGCATCGGTGCGGGAATGCCCGCGCCGGCGATGGTCGGCTGGTAGGCGGGGGCCTGCGGGTATCCGTAGCCGGGCTGGGCGGGACCCGGGGGCGGGTAGCCGTAGCCGGGCTGCGCCGGGTAGCCGTAACTGGGGGTGCCCGGGCCCCACTTCTGCTCTTCGTTGGCCCCGCCTTGGCTCGGGTCGTTCTGGTAGGGGTTCGGCTGCTGCTCGCTCATGCGGCCGATAATTCCACAGGCGAGCACGGCCCAGTAAGCCGAATGTCAGTGCCCTCCCCTAATCTCCGGCCCTGGGAAGCGTGATGTTCGTCGACGAGACGACTGCGGGGGGCCGCACCGACGGCTGGCGAATGGAGATCGCCGAAGAGCGGTTCTCGCTGCGCGAGTTGATCCGGCGGCGGATATTCCACGAAGTGGCCGGGTCCGAAGCGGCCGAGTCCGAGGCGGCCGGCAGCCGCCTGGTGCGCCCGGTCGCGGGGGGCGGCTCCGTGGATCCGCAGGCGCAGACCGAGGCGGCGCTCGCCGCCTTCGCGCGCAACGGCTTCCTCGTCCTGGCCGGGGACCGGCAGATCACCGAGCTCGACGAGGAGATCGATCTCGCGCCCGGCACCGAGGTCACCTTCCTCAAGCTCGTGGCACTGGTGGGTGGCTGACATGGCGGTCGCCCTCGGCGCGGCGACCCGGCAGGCCTTCGAGGAGCTGGGCCGGAAACGACCAGTACCTGTGCATAGTGCCGAAGACCGACGGCTCCCCGGGCGGCTCCCCGGACACCGGCTACCTGCCCTTCGAGGGCGACCGCACCCTGGCGGTCGTCCTGAGCAAGGCGATGCTGCTGGCCGACGACACCGCCGTCACGGACCCGACGATCACCAGCCAGATCCGCCGGGGCTGACACACCGGGGCTGACACGCCGAAGGCCCCGCTCCCCCCGGAGAAGATCCGCGGGGAGCGGGGCCTCGATGTCCGCCGGCCTCAGCCGAGGCCAGAGCCGACGGCCGCCAAGTCCGTCAAGGAGGCTAGAAGCGGCGGGTGATGAGGGCCCGCTTGACTTCCTGGATCGCCTTCGTGACCTCGATGCCACGCGGGCACGCGTCGGTGCAGTTGAAGGTCGTGCGGCAACGCCACACGCCGTCCTTGTCGTTCAGGATCTCCAGCCGCTGCTCTCCGGCCTCGTCGCGCGAGTCGAAGATGAAGCGGTGCGCGTTGACGATCGCCGCCGGGCCGAAGTACTGGCCGTCGTTCCAGAACACCGGGCACGAGGACGTGCACGCGGCGCACAGGATGCACTTGGTGGTGTCGTCGAAGCGCTCGCGGTCCTCGGCGGACTGCAGGCGCTCGCGCGTCGGCTCGTTGCCCTTGGTGACCAGGAACGGCATGACGTCCCGGTACGCCTGGAAGAAGGGCTCCATGTCGACGACGAGGTCCTTCATCACCGTCAGGCCCTTGATGGCCTCGACCGTGATCGGCTTCTCCGGGTTGATGTCCTTGATCAGCGTCTTGCAGGCGAGCCTGTTCTTGCCGTTGATCCGCATCGCGTCGGAGCCGCAGATGCCGTGCGCGCACGACCGGCGGAAGGTCAGCGTGCCGTCGAGGTCCCACTTGATCTTGTGGAGACCGTCGAGCACGCGCTCCTTCGGGTCGATCTCGATCTGGAAGTCCTGCCACTGCGCCTCGTCCGAGATCTCGGGGTTGAAGCGGCGGATCCGGAACGTGACCGTGATGAAGGGCGAGGCCGCGGCCGCGGCCTCCATCGCGTCCGTCTTGGACAGGGTCGGGGTGGCCATCAGTACTTACGCTCCATCGGCTGGTAGCGGGTGACGACGACGGGCTTGTAGTCGAGCCGGACCGAGTCCTGACCGTTGTCGTCGACCTCGCGGTACGCCATGGTGTGGCGCATGAAGTTGACGTCGTCGCGGTTGGGGTAGTCCTCGCGGTAGTGACCGCCGCGGGACTCCTTGCGCGCCAGCGCGGACACGGCCATGACCTCGGCCAGGTCGAGCAGGTTGCCCAGCTCGGTGGCTTCCAGCAGGTCCGTGTTGAAGCGCTTGCCCTTGTCCTGGACGGACACGTTCAGGTAGCGCTCGCGCAGTTCCGCGATCTTCTCCACCGCGGTCTTGATCGTCTGCTCGGTGCGGAACACCATCACGCAGGCGTCCATCGTCTCCTGGAGCTCCAGGCGCAGGTCCGCGACCCGCTCGTTGCCCGTGGAGTTGCGCAGCCGCTCGACCTGGTCGATGACCTGCTGCGCCGGGTTCTCGGGCAGCTCGACGTAGTCGTGGGCGTGGGCGTACGCGGCGGCCGCGATGCCCGAGCGCTTGCCGAAGACGTTGATGTCCAGCAGCGAGTTGGTGCCCAGGCGGTTCGCGCCGTGCACCGACACGCACGCGACCTCGCCGGCCGCGTACAGGCCCGGAACGACGGTGGTGTTGTCCATCAGGACCTCACCCTCGACGTTCGTCGGGATGCCGCCCATGGCGTAGTGCGCGGTGGGCTGGATCGGGATCGGGTCCGTGTACGGCTCGATGCCCAGGTACGTGCGCGCGAACTCGGTGATGTCCGGGAGCTTCGCGTCGAGCTGCTCCGGCGGGAGGTGCGTCAGGTCCAGGTACACGTGGTCACCGGCCGGACCGCAACCGCGGCCCTCGCGGATCTCGGTGTAGATGGAGCGCGAGACGACGTCACGGGACGCGAGGTCCTTCATGACCGGCGCGTACTTCTCCATGAAGCGCTCGCCGTCCTTGTTGCGCAGGATGCCGCCCTCACCGCGGGCGCCCTCCGTCAGCAGGATGCCCATGCGCCAGATGCCCGTCGGGTGGAACTGGAAGAACTCCATGTCCTCCAGCGGCAGGCCGCGGCGGTAGCAGGCCGCCTGGCCGTCACCCGTGAGGGTGTGCGCGTTGGAGGTCACCTTGAAGAACTTGCCGGTGCCGCCCGAGGCGTAGATGACGGACTTGGCCTGGAACACGTGGATCTCGCCGGTGGCGAGCTCGTACGCGACCACGCCGGCCGACTTCTTGACGCCGTCCTCCTCGACCAGGAGCTGGTCCAGGACGTAGAACTCGTTGAAGAACTCCACGCCCTCCTTGACACAGTTCTGGTAGAGCGTCTGGAGGATCATGTGACCGGTGCGGTCCGCGGCGTAGCAGGACCGGCGGACCGGCGCCTCACCGTGGTTGCGCGAGTGGCCGCCGAAGCGGCGCTGGTCGATGGTGCCTTCCGGCGTGCGGTTGAACGGCAGGCCCATCTTCTCGAGGTCGAGGACCGCGTCGATGGCCTCCTTCGCCAGGATCTCGGCGGCGTCCTGGTCGACCAGGTAGTCGCCGCCCTTGACCGTGTCGAAGGTGTGCCACTCCCAGTTGTCGTCCTCCACGTTGGCGAGCGCGGCGGCCATGCCGCCCTGCGCGGCGCCCGTGTGGGAGCGGGTGGGGTAGAGCTTCGTCAGCACGGCCGTGCGGCTGCGCTTCGTCGCCTCGATGGCGGCGCGCATGCCCGCGCCACCTGCGCCGACGATGACGGTGTCGTACTTGTGGATCTTCATTGGTTTCGCCTCAGCCCCGTTGCCTAGCGGATGTTCGGGTCGAAGGTGAAGATCACCAGCGTGCCCAGAAGAATGGTGAACACCGTGGCGGTGTAGAGCAGGCCCTTGAGCCACAGGCGCGTGGTGGCGCGCTCCGCGTAGTCGTTGATGACGGTACGCAGGCCGTTCGCGCCGTGGAGCATCGCGAGCCACAGCATCAGCAGGTCCCAGCCCTGCCAGAACGGGGACGCCCAACGGCCCGCCACGAAGGCGAAGCCGATCTTGGAGACGCCGCCGTCGAGGACGAGCTGGATCAGCAGGTGGCCGAGGACCAGCACGACCAGGACGATGCCCGAGAGGCGCATGAAGAGCCATGCGGCCATCTCGAAGTTGCCACGGGTAGAGCGCGGGGTCTTGGACGTCCGCTGGCGCGGGGCCTCGATGTACGGCGCCGGGTTGTCGACGTCGTAGAGGGACACGCCCTCCACGTCGCCGATGCCCTTTTCGATAGAAGTGTCAGAAGACATGCGCGTCACTTCCCGAACAGTTCAGCGGCCGCGTGGCCGAGTACGGGGTACAGGGCCCCGGCCATCAGCACGATCCAGACGGTCACCACGGACCAGAGCATCTGCTTCTGGTAGCGCGGGCCCTTGGACCAGAAGTCCACGGCGATGACACGCAGACCGTTGAGCGCGTGGAAGAGGATTGCGGCGACGAGGCCGTACTCCAGCAGCGCGACGAGCGGCGTCTTGTAGGTAGCCACGACATCGTCGTACGCCTCGGGAGAGACGCGGACGAGAGCGGTGTCGAGGACGTGCACGAACAGGAAGAAGAAGATGAGGACGCCGGTGACTCGATGAGCCACCCACGACCACATTCCTTCCCGGCCGCGGTACAACGTTCCAGCCGGCACGGAAAACCCTCCGGAAGCGGGGCGGGGGCCAGCCGGCTTCTTTGTCGGTCGGGCCCGGCCGGGTACGGTCCTCCGGCCCCGGACATCGTAGCGACGCTTTGTCGGTTCCCTTGCGCGGGGGCCATCGGTGTGATCAAACAGGCACGGACGGACTATCCCACAGGGGCGAATAGCCCGAATTCCGCAGCAGACACCCCGTCCGCCGAGGTGAGCCAGTGCGTCAGGTCCGCGAGCCGGGCCTGCGCGACGCGGCGGAGCTCGTCCGCGGAGATCGCTCGTTCCTCGTCCAGCTCCAGGCCCATCCGCCGCCGGATGGCGGCCAGCAGCTGGTCCGCCTGCTCCCCCGGGGTGTGCCCGTCGAGGAAGATCACGAAGGCGTGGCCGAAGGTCCGCTCGTATTCGGAGTGGGCCGCGCGGAGCGCCAGCAGCGCGGCGTACGAGGCCCCGGGCTCCAGCTCCGGCGGGAACTCCCAGGCCAGTGCCTCCGACAGGTCCGCCTGGGAGAGGTCGTACGAGGCCTCGTCCGCGGCGGCCAGCAGCGCGCCGGAGTCGGGGTAGGGCCGGTGGGCCGCCACCCGCTGGGCCCAGCGGGCGCTGCCGCAGCAGTGCAACAGGGCGGCGTGGGCGGCTTCGGGGGACAGGGCGTTGAACCGCGCGAGCCCTGAGCCGGGGGAAGGGTCGGAGCCTCCGCGGGCCTGTGCCGGAAGGTGGCTGGACAGCGTGGGGCTCCTCGTGGCGTGGCGCGGGTGTCCCGCCACGCTATCGACGCGGGGCCGGGTGTGTCGTACGCATCCCGGGTTTTCACCCGGAAGTGAGCCGAAAGGATGACAAGGCCGCATGTGTGCCGCGGGGCGCCGGGCCGGAGGCCGTGTGCGGGGCAGGCCGCGGAGAGGGGCATGATGGCGAGGAGCGGGCCGGCCGACGGGCCGTGAAAGGGGAGGGCGACCGAGGCCGCCACCCCCCACAGGAGAGGCCCCGGCCGCCATCCGACACGGGCTCGTGCGACAAGCCCGTACCCCTGTCAGCGCCTCGGGTGCGTTTTGTGTCACACCTCGCTCCGCGCAGGATTGGTTGCTCGTTGTACAGCTCGTGGACGAAGGTGCGGGAAAGCCGTAACGTGCTGATTTGCGCCAGACGTACAGGACAGTGAACGGGTTGGGGACTTTGCTGGGGGACGACGCGGAGCTGACCACCGCGGTGCTCGCGGCACAAGACGGTGACGAAGACGCGTTCCGTACTGTGTACCGCGCCGTGCACCCGCGCCTGCTCGGATACGTCCGCACGCTCGTCGGAGACGGCGACGCCGAGGACGTCACCTCCGAGGCCTGGCTGCAGATCGCCCGCGACCTCGACTCCTTCACCGGCGACGCCGACCGCTTCCGCGGCTGGGCCGCCCGCATCGCCCGCAACCGCGCCCTCGATCACATACGCATGCGCGGCCGCCGCCCCGCCGTGGGCGGCGACGAGACCGAGCTGACGGGCCACGCCGCGGACTCCGACACCGCGGGCGAGGCCCTGGAGTCCCTCTCCACCGGCCGCACGATGGCGCTCATAGCCCAGCTCCCGCAGGACCAGGCCGAAGCCGTCGTCCTGCGCGTCGTGGTCGGCCTCGACGCCAAGACCGCGGCCGAGACACTGGGCAAGCGCCCCGGCGCCGTACGCACCGCCGCGCACCGCGGCCTGAAGAAGCTGGCCGAGCTGCTCGGTCAGGAAGGCGGCTTCGAGCCGGACTCCGACATCGGCTCCGGACCGGACCGCATCCTCGGCGATAATGGCGACAGTGGTGGCCACGTTGCACGTGACCAGGCACGGGACGGCGGGGGCGGGAGGGATCTCGACGCCGTACCGGCCCAGCGCGACCGCAGTGGGGGACTCGTAGAACAAACCGGTGTGACGCATTCACGTTGGCGGACGCAGAAGGACATGTGATGGCCGACGAGCGCGACAGGTGGCTGGACAAGGCCGCGGCGGACAGATTGCTGCGCGGAGAACCGGCCCCACCCGGCGCCGAACAGCGTGCCCGCGCCCAGGCCGAGCGGCTGCGCGCGGCCCTCGACGCACTCGCCGAACCCTCGTTGTCGGGTGCCGGAGAACTGCCCGGAGAGGCCGCCGCACTGGCCGCCTTCCGCGCTGCCCGCGGTACGGCGCCCCGGGAAGGGGCTCCGGCCGCCGAGGAGTTCGGCTCCGGCGAAACGGTGGTGGACCTCAGCCCGCTCCGCGGGATCGGCGCGGGCGGTCCGAGCCCGGAGCGCGGTCGGATCCGGAGCCGGAACCAGGGCCGGAACCAGGGCCAGGGACACGGGCAGGACCATGGAGCCGGCCCGCGGCGCGGACGTCCGGTGCGCTTCGTCCTCGCGGCGGCCGTGGCGAGCGTCGCCGTGGGCGGCCTGGCGGCCGCGGCCGGCGCCGGACTGCTCGACGGGGACACCCGCGACGGCGCGGCGCACGCCCCGGCCGTCTCGGTGACCACCGGATCCTCCTCGGGCGCCTCGGGCGGCGACGATCCGATGCTGATCCCGCAGCCGAGGCTCGCCACGCCGCGCGGCGGCGAGAGCCGGGGAACCGCCACGGATCCCGGGAACACCCCGGGCGCGGAGGGCGGTACACCGGCCGGATCCGGCGGGGACGGCGCCTCGGGCACGGGCGGCGGAGCGACGACGGGCCCCTCGGCCAACGGTTCCACCCCGGACCGGGGCGGCGAGGACCGCTTCCTCGAAGGCGGCACCGACGGCAGCGGCGACGGAGTCTTCAATGACCGTGAAGGCCGGACCCGCGCGGTCGAACTGTGCCGGGACTTCCAGGCCGGAAAGCTCGACAGCGAGCGGCGCGAGAAGCTCGTGCGCCTGGCCAAGGGGCTGTTGTCGATCCCGCGCTACTGCAAGTCGGTCCTCGACGGGACCACCACCGGCGCCGACGGCCGCTCCGGGTCGACGTCCGCGTCCGGCGCCGAGGGCCCGGTAAAGGCCCCGTCGCCGACTCCGGCCAAGCCGGACGGCGGGGAGCAGGGCGCGGACGGTTCGCTGGGGCTGCGCTCGCGCCCCTGAGGATGCTCCGGGCTTCCGCGGCGCCGCCGGGTCCTTGACCCGAGCCGGGCCCGCCCCGGCGGCGGAACCCGCCCCGGTCCGGCCGCTGAGCGACCGTAGGACCGGGTACCGGACAGTGTCCGGAAATACCTCCCGCACCGGCTGTAACACTTTTGGACCGGGTGGCGCAGTACCTAACGAGCCGACTGGTCATCGGCCGCGCATGAGCCGGGGTTCCCCCCGTACCCCTGGGCTCTGCGCGAATGGCGCGGGCGGGATTCGTTCCCCCGATCCCGCCCGCGCCCCCAACGTCAGACCGGATCCCCGGCCCGCGGCCGGACTCACCAGTAGACGACGACCTTGTCGCCGGCCTGGACCGCGCCGAAGAGCGCCGACAGCTTGCCCTTGTCCCGGACGTTCACGCAGCCGTGCGAGGCGCCGGCGTAGCCGCGGGCGGCGAAGTCCGCCGAGTAGTGCACGGCCTGGCCGCCGCTGAAGAACATCGCGTACGGCATGGGCGTGTGGTAGATCGTCGACACCCAGTCCTTCTCCTTGCGGTCCACCTTGAAGACGCCCTCGCGGGTCGGAGTGTTCTCCGAGCCGAAGCGGACGTCCATGGTGGAGACGATCTTGCCGTCGATCATCCAGGCGAGGGTGCGGCTCTCCTTGCTGATGCACATGACCCGGCCCGTCATACAGCGCGGGTCGGGGGCGTCGGCCTCGTTGACGGTCGGCGGACGCAGCTCGTCGGCGGTCGGCTTCTTCGTGGAGCTCTGGATCTTCTTCCAGGTGGGCGCGTCCACCCCACCCGTGGCGGTCAGCTTGTTCTTCGACTGGAAGGACTTGACCGCGGCGGTCGTCTTCGACCCGTAGAAGCCGGTCGGCGCGACCGACATCAGCTTGAGCTGGCGCAGCCGGGCCTGCAGCTCGCGCACCTGGTCGCTGTCGTCCCCGTTCGCCATGATCTGCTTCACGGTCGGCGAGGGCGAGGCGGAAGCCGAGGGAGAGGCCGACTTGGAAGGCGAGGCGGAAGGAGACGGCGAGGCGTCTGCGGGCTTGCCGTCGGAGGACGGTGAGATCTCGGGAGAGGCGACCGCCGTGGGCGACGCGGGCGCGGACGAGGAGGAGCCCGCGGACTCCGCCTTCTGCGGACCGCATGCGGTCGCGGCGAGTGCGACGGCGGTGGCCAGACCAAGAGTGCGGATTATGACCTTTTGGCGGTGCATTGCATTCCCCCGATTTCTACGACGTGTATCTAGGTGATGCTTGACGGGCGTGGACAGTTGCAGAGATCGCCGCGATGTTGCGCCATTGTGACCAGCGGCTGTCGCGGGGACGGTTCTACCAGCCCCGGACCCCTCGGAGCTACGGAGGACGGGTCATATGGACGGGCACACACCACGCGTGCGCACCGAGAGCGGAATCCCGATCGAGCCGGTCTACGGGCCGGACGATCTGGCCGGCTGGGACCCCGCGACCGAACTGGGCGAACCGGGGGCGTACCCGTACACGCGGGGCGTCTACCCGACGATGTACACCGGACGGCCCTGGACGATGCGCCAGTACGCCGGATTCGGTGACGCCGCCGAATCCAACGCCCGCTACCGGCAGCTCATCGCGAGCGGGGCCGCCGGCCTGTCCGTGGCCTTCGACCTGCCGACCCAGATGGGCCACGACTCCGACGCCCCGCTCGCGCACGGGGAAGTCGGGAAGGTCGGCGTCGCGATCGACTCGGTCGAGGACATGCGGGCGCTGTTCGACGGGATCCCGCTCGACCGGGTGTCCACGTCGATGACGATCAACGCCCCGGCCGCGCTGCTGCTCCTGCTCTACCAGCTGGTCGCCGAGGAGCAGGGGATCGAGGCCGCCGCGCTGACCGGCACGGTCCAGAACGACGTGCTCAAGGAGTACATCGCCCGGGGGACGTACATCTTCCCGCCCGGACCGTCCCTCAGATTGACGGCCGACACCTTCCGTTACTGCCGGGCCGAGATCCCCAAGTGGAACACCATCTCCATCTCCGGCTACCACATGGCCGAGGCCGGGGCCTCGCCCGCGCAGGAGATCGCCTTCACGCTCGCCGATGCGATCGCCTACGTCCGTACCGCGCTGGCCGCCGGGATGGAGGTCGACGAGTTCGCGCCCCGCCTGTCCTTCTTCTTCGTCGCCCGCACCACCCTCCTGGAGGAGGTCGCGAAGTTCCGGGCGGCCCGGCGGATCTGGGCCCGCGTCATGAGCGAGGACTTCGGGGCCCGGGACCCGAAGTCCCTGATGCTGCGCTTCCACACGCAGACCGCCGGAGTGCAGCTGACGGCCCAGCAGCCGGAGCTGAACCTCGTACGGGTGGCCGTGCAGGGGCTCGCCGCCGTGCTGGGCGGCACCCAGTCGCTCCACACCAACTCCTTCGACGAGGCGATCGCCCTGCCGACGGAGAAATCGGCCCGCCTCGCCCTGCGGACACAGCAGGTGCTGGCGTACGAGACGGACGTGCCGCACACCGTCGACCCCTTCGCGGGCTCGTACGCGGTGGAGCGCATGACGGACGACGTGGAAGCGGCGGCGCTCGCCCTGATGCGACGGGTCGAGGACATGGGCGGAGCGGTGGCCGCGATCGAGGCGGGCTTCCAGAAGGGGGAGATCGAGCGGAACGCGTACCGGATCGCGCGGGAGACCGAGACCGGCGAGCGGGTGGTCGTCGGCGTCAACCGCTTCGCGCTCGCCGAGGAGGAGCCGTACGAGCCGCTGCGCGTGGACCCGGCCATCGAGGGCCGGCAGCGGGCGGCGCTGGCCGCGCTGCGGGCGGGGCGCGACGGGACGGCCGTGGCGGGGGCGCTGGCGGCGGTACGCGAGGCGGCGGCGGGGACGGAGAACGTGCTCTACCCGATCCGGGAGGCGCTGCGGGCGCGGGCCACGGTGGGGGAGGTGTGCGGGGTGCTGCGGGAGGTGTGGGGGACGTACGTACCGGCTGATGCCACCTGGTGACGGGGGGTGACCTGCGGTGATCATCCCCGGGCGCCGGCTCGGGCCGGGATCGTGTCTGCCTCGTGCCCGCCTCGTGCCCGCCTCGGATCCCGCTCCTGTCCGCCTCGTGAAACTCGCTGGCGCGACAGGTGCGTCCTCATGCGACACTCCTGCGCATGCTGGGTGTCACAGATCTTCCGACGTATCTCGCCGGCCTCGTGCTGATCATTCTCCTGCCGGGCCCGAACTCGCTCTACGTGCTCTCCGTCGCCGCGCGCGGCGGGGTCCGTGAGGGGTACAAGGCCGCCTGCGGCGTGTTCAGCGGGGACGCCCTGCTGATGACCCTGGCGGCGGTCGGCGCCGGGGCCCTGCTCCAGACCAGTCCGATGCTCTTCGGGATCGTCAAGCTGCTCGGCGCCGGCTACCTGACCTGGCTCGCCATCGGCATGCTGCGCGGCGCGTGGACGATGTGGCGCGCACGGCGCGAGCGGGCGCAGACCGCGGGCCGGGCGGCGGCCGAGGCCGTCGCCCCCGCGGCGGCCGGGACCGGCGAGGCGGAGCGGCCCTACCGGCGGGCCCTGCTGATCAGCGTCTTCAATCCGAAGGCCATCCTCTTCCTGATGTCCTTCTTCGTGCAGTTCGTGGACCCGCACTACGCCTACCCGGCCCTGTCCTTCCTGCTGCTGGGCGGCCTGCTGCAGTTCGGCAGCTTCCTGTACCTGACCACCCTGATATTCGGCGGGACCCGCCTGGCGGCCGCCTTCCGCAGCCGCAAGCGGCTGTCCGCCGGGGCCAGCTCGGCGGCGGGCGTACTGTTCCTGGGCTTCGCCGCCAAGCTCGCCGTCAGCTAGCCGGGGCTCCTGTGCCGCGGGTCCGCAGTCTTCCTGCTCAGGCGGCTCCGGCGGCCGGATGAGCGCGCGAGTTTACCCCCGCGCACATCCGGTCATGCGCCCAGAGGCCGGGTTTCCTTCCCCTAACGGCATGAACTTTTGCTGATCCACAGCCAGTTGGGGCACGGGTGCGCCTACCCTTCAACGGGTGAACCAGTTGATGTCCCGCGAGTCCCAGACCGCCCTGCCCGGCCCGCTCGACCGGCCCGAGCTGCCCGGCAAGCTTCCGGACCACCTGCGTGCCGAACTGATCGCCTTCCGCCGGGACTTGCACATGCATCCCGAGCTAGGACACCACGAGTTCCGTACCACGGCGGCGATCAAGGCCCGGCTGGAGAAAGCCGGCCTGCGCCCGAGGGTGCTGAAGTCGGGCACCGGCCTCATCTGTGACGTGGGGACCTGGGACGGGGTCCGGCCCATGCTGGCCCTGCGCGCGGACATCGACGCCCTGCCCATCCCGGATGCCAAGACGCACGTCTCGTACCGCTCGACCGTCCCGGACCGCGCCCACGCCTGTGGCCACGACGTGCACACCGCCGTCGTCCTCGGCGCCGGCCTGGTCCTCGCCGAGCTCGACCGCCAAGGCGCGCTGCCCCGGCCGGTGCGGCTGCTCTTCCAGCCCGCCGAGGAGGTGCTGCCCGGGGGCGCCACCGAGGCCATCGAGTCCGGGGTGCTGGACGGCGTCGGCAAGATCATCGCGCTGCACTGCGACCCCCGGGTCGACGCCGGACGGATCGGCCTGCGCAGCGGGCCCATCACCTCGGCCTGCGACCGGCTGGAGGTGACCCTCGCGGGGCCCGGCGGGCACACCGCCCGTCCGCACCTGACCACCGACCTGGTGACGGCGGCCGCCCGGCTCGCCATCGACCTGCCGGCCGTACTGGCCCGGCGGATGGACGCCCGCTCGGGCATGTCGGTCACCTGGGGCCGGATCGAGGCCGGGCACGCCTGCAACGTCATCCCGATGCACGCGGAACTGTCCGGGACCGTGCGGTGCCTGGACCTGAACGCCTGGCACGAGGCCCCCGACCAGATCCACGCGGCCATCGACGAGATCGCGTCGATGCACCGGGCCAAGTCGGAGATCACCTACGTGCGCGGGGTGCCCCCGGTCGTCAACGACCCGGTGGTCACCGAACTGCTGCGCGAGGCGATGATCGCGCGGTGCGGTGCCGCGTCGGTCGAGGACACCGAGCAGAGCCTGGGCGGCGAGGACTTCTCCTGGTACCTGGAGCACGTGCCCGGGGCCATGGCCCGGCTGGGAGTCCGTACGCCCGGGGACACCGCCAAGCGGGACCTGCACCGGGGCGACTTCGACGTGGACGAGGCGGCGATCGGGGTCGGCGTGGAGTTCTTCACGGCCGCCGTGCTGCTGGACGGGCGGCAGCTCGAAGCGCGCCGCGCCGGGCCGGCCGGCTGAGCTTCCCGGCCCGGCCCGGCCGCCCGTTGGCCGAAACCCATACAGCACGCGGGGCGGCCGGCCGGGCGCGTCCAGCCCTTGGTACGCAAGGGCAGGGCGCGTCGGAAGTGACCGATCGGTCACTGTCTGGTTCACGACGATCCGGTAACGACTCATGAACGGGCCTTTAACTGACATCTACGCGCGTTACGATCGCCGCGAAACCAGCGCCGGTCGTGGCGCTTCGGTCAGGTTTTGAAGGAGCCTTCCCTTGCGCCGGATCACCAGGATCGCCACCGTGGGCATCGCGTCCGCCGCGCTGGCCCTCTCGGCCACCGCCTGTGGCGGTAAGAAGTCCTCGGACACCTCCTCCTCCGAGGAGAAGTCCGCCGCAATCGCGTACGACATCGGTGGCCGCGGCGACCAGTCGTTCAACGACGCCGCCTACGAGGGTCTGGCCAAGGCCGAGAAGGACCTGCAGATCAAGGGCGCCCAGGCGGAGCCCACCGACGGCGAGGGCGAGGCCGACAAGGTCCAGCGCCTCACCGAGCTGGCCCGCAAGGGCAACAACCCGGTCATCGGCGTCGGCTTCGCCTACGCGCCGGCCATCAAGAAGGTCGCCGAGAAGTTCCCGGACACCACGTTCGGCATCATCGACGACACCTCGGTGACCGCGAAGAACATCGCCAACCTCGTCTTCAGCGAGGAGCAGGGCTCCTACCTGGCCGGCGTCGCCGCCGCCAAGGCGTCCAAGACCGGCACGGTCGGCTTCATCGGCGGTGTCGAGGTCCCGCTGATCAAGAAGTTCGAGGCGGGCTTCGCCCAGGGCGTCAAGGACACCAACCCGAACGCCAAGGTGCTCACCCAGTACCTGACCCAGCCGCCGAACTTCGACGGTTTCGCCAAGCCCGACCTGGGCAAGGCCGCCGCCGAGGGCCAGCTCGACAAGGGCGCCGACGTGATCTACGCGGCCGCCGGTCTCGCCGGTTCCGGTGCCATCGAGGCCACCGCCGCCAAGGGCAAGTGGGCCATCGGCGTCGACTCGGACCAGTACAACCAGGCCGGTCTGGCGAAGTACAAGAACAGCATCCTGACCTCGGTCACCAAGGACGTCGCAGACTCGGTCTACAACCTGATCAAGTCGGTCAAGGACGGCAAGCCCGAGTCCGGTGAGGTCCGCTACGGCCTCGACAAGGACGGCGTCGGCCTGGCCGACTCCAACCCCGAGTACAAGAAGATGACGGACGTCATCGCCGCGGTGGACAAGGCCAAGGCCGACATCATCGCCAAGAAGATCGAGGTCAAGACCGCACCGTAAGGTGCCGTCCGACACGCGGTCAGCGTGACTCCGGGGTCCGGGAAGCGGTCTCTACGCTCCCGGGCCCCGATACGTGTCACGTGGTTTCATGTGATCTTGTGGCCGGTTGGCCGCGAGTTTTCACTTCCGACAGTGCTACGCGCGTAGAAGCATCGTGGACGCGATACTTTCTCTCCCCGCCCTGTCCCCCTGCCTCCGCTCCTTCCGCGCCAAGGAGAGTGCGTCATCAACGCGTCCAGCCCGCCCCCCGCCGTAGAACTGCACGGCATCACCAAGCGCTTCCCCGGCGTCGTCGCCAACAAGGACATCGCGATCACCGTCCGCAAGGGCACGGTCCACGCCCTCGTCGGTGAGAACGGCGCCGGCAAGTCGACCCTGATGAAGATCCTCTACGGCATGCAGAAGCCGGACGAGGGCACCATCGCGATCGACGGGGAGCAGGTCTCCTTCCACAGCCCCGCGGACGCCATCGCCCGCGGCATCGGCATGGTGCACCAGCACTTCATGCTCGCCGACAACCTCACCGTGCTGGAGAACGTGGTTCTCGGCGGCGAGAAGCTCTACGGCATCGGCGCGAAGGCCCGCAGGAAGATCAAGGAGATCTCGGACGCGTACGGCCTCGGCGTGCGCCCCGACGCCCTGGTCGAAGACCTCGGTGTCGCCGACCGGCAGCGCGTGGAGATCCTCAAGGTCCTCTACCGCGGAGCCAACATCCTCATCCTCGACGAGCCGACCGCCGTGCTCGTACCGCAGGAAGTGGACGCGCTCTTCGGCAACCTGCGCGAGCTCAAGGCCGAAGGCCTCACCGTCATCTTCATCTCGCACAAGCTGGGCGAGGTCCTGAAGGTCGCCGACGACATCACCGTCATCCGGCGGGGCACCACCGTCGGCACCGCCGACCCGCGCACCACCACGACCAAGCAGCTCGCCGAGCTGATGGTCGGCTCCGAGCTGCCGTCGCCCGAGACCCGCGAGTCCACGGTGACCACCACCCCGATGCTCCGGGTCGAGGATCTGCGGCTGGCCGCGACCGACCCGGACGGTGTGGTCCGCGAGGTGCTCGCGAGCATCGACTTCACCATTCACAAGGGTGAGGTCCTCGGCATCGCGGGCGTCGAGGGCAACGGGCAGACCGAGCTCATCGAGACCCTGATGGGCATGAGCATCCCGGACGGCGGCACCATCACGCTGGACGGCACCGACATCTCCACCATCCCGACGCGTGGGCGCCGCGTGGCCGGCATCGGGTACATCCCCGAGGACCGCCACCGCCACGGTCTGCTGCTGGAGTCCTCCCTCTGGGAGAACCGCATCCTCGGCCACGTCACCGAGGCCCCCAACTCCAAGCGCGGCATCCTCGACCCGAAGGCCGCCCGCAAGGACACCGAGCGGATCGTGCGCGAGTACGACGTCCGCACGCCCGGCATCGAGGTCACCGCGGCCTCGCTCTCCGGCGGCAACCAGCAGAAGCTGATCGTCGGCCGCGAGATGAGCCACCACCCGAAGTTCCTCATCGCGGCGCACCCCACCCGCGGTGTGGACGTCGGCGCGCAGGCGCAGATCTGGGACGCGATCCGCGAGGCCCGCCGCGAAGGCCTGGCGGTCCTGCTGATCTCCGCCGACCTGGACGAGCTGATCGGCCTGTCCGACACCCTGCGCGTGATCTACCGCGGCCGCCTGGTCGCGGACGCCGACCCCGCGACCGTGACCCCCGAGGAACTCGGCACCGCCATGACGGGCGCCGCCTCCGGGCACCTCGAAGCGCCCACGGAAGCCACCGACAACCGCTCCGACGCCGGCACGGACGCCCGTACCGACTCCCCGGAGGACGAGGCCCGATGAAGAAACTCGACAAGGACCGGCTGCTCCTCGGCTTCGCCGGACCCGCGCTCGCGCTGGTCACCGCCTTCGCGCTGACCATGGTCGTGCTGGGCGCGACGGGCGTCGACCCGATCGAACCCCTGCGCCTGATGGTGGAGAACGCCGGTTACGAGGACGTCCAGGTCCTCATCGTGAACCAGGCGGGCACTTACTACCTGGCGGCCCTGGCCGTGGCCATCGGCTTCCGGATGAACCTCTTCAACATCGGCGTCGACGGCCAGTACCGCCTCGCCGCGATGATCTCCGCCGTGGTCGGCACGGCCGTGGCCCTGCCCGGTCCGCTGCACATCCTGCTGATCGTGGTCGTCGCCATGCTGACCGGTGCCTTCTGGGCCGGCATCGCGGGTGTCCTGAAGGCCAAGCGCGGTGTCAGCGAGGTCGTCTCCACGATCATGCTGAACGCCATCGCGACCAGCCTGATCGCCTGGCTGATCCTGCCGAAGAACCTCGGCGTCCAGCCGGCGGGCTCGAACGACCTGACCACGGGCGAGATCGCCTCGTCCGGCTGGTTCCCGGCCCTCTCGCTCGGGAGCGGCCTGGAGATCTACGGCTTCACCTTCATCGCCTTCGCGCTGGGCGTCGTCTACTGGTTCGGGCTGAACCGGACCCGCTTCGGCTTCGACCTGCGCGCCACCGGCGCCAGCGAGTCCGCCGCGCAGGCCTCCGGTGTGGACGCCAAGAAGATGATCGTCACCTCGATGCTGATCTCGGGCGCCGTCGCCGGCCTCTCCGGCATGCCGCAGCTGCTGGGCGAGACCCACACGTACAACCTGTCCTTCCCGGTCGGCGTCGGCTTCACCGGCATCACCATCGCGCTGCTCGGACGCAACAGCCCGGTCGGCATCTTCTTCGCCGCGTTCCTGATGGCGTTCATCGACAAGGCCTCGGCCTCCCTCGACCAGGCCGGGTACGCCAAGGAAATCGGCACGATCATGAAGGGCCTGATCGTGATCGCGGTCGTCGTGTCCTACGAGCTCGTCCGCCGCTACGGGATCCGGCGCCAGCAGCAGAAGGTCGGCGAGGAACTCGCCGCCGGCGGCGCCATCAAGACCGACAAGGAGGTCGCGGCGTGAGCACCAGTACCGTTTCCGCGACGAGCGCCGCCCCCAAGAAGCAGGGCGGCCGCAAGAAGCTCACCCTGCCCTGGATCATGCTGATCGTCGCGGGCGGGCTCGCGCTGATCTCGCTGGTCCGCGTGATCAGCGGCGCCGACGACCTGACCTCGGTCGGCCAGGTCTCCGGCGCGCTCTCCCTCGCCGTGCCGATCGGCCTCGCCGGCCTCGGCGGCCTGTGGGCCGAGCGCGCGGGCGTCGTCAACATCGGCCTCGAGGGCATGATGATCCTCGGCACCTGGTTCGGCGCCTGGGCCGGCTACCAGTGGGGCCCGTGGACCGGCGTCATGGCCGGCCTGATCGGCGGCGCCATCGGCGGCCTGCTGCACGCGATCATCACGGTCACCTTCAACGTCAACCACATCGTCTCCGGTGTGGCCATCAACATCCTGGCGCTGGGCTTCACCCAGTACCTCTCGAACTTCACCTTCGCCGAGGCCGCGGGCGGCTCCTCCAAGCAGTCCCCGCGCGTCGATCCGATCTACAAGATCACGGTGCCAGGGCTGTCGGACTGGATGGCGACCCTCCAGGGCAAGCACTGGTTCTTCGTCTCGGACCTCGCGGGCGTCATCGGCGGCCTGGTCACCGGCCTCTCGCTGCTCACCGTCCTCGCGCTGCTGCTGATCCCCGGCACCTGGTGGGTGCTGTGGCGCACCACCTTCGGCCTGCGGCTGCGCTCCTGCGGCGAGAACCCCGTCGCCGCCGAATCGCTCGGCGTCAACGTCTACAAGTACAAGTACATCGCCGTGATCGTCTCGGGCGCCCTGGCGGGCCTGGGCGGCGTGTTCCTCTCGATCGTGGCCAGCCCGATCTACCAGGAGGGCCAGACCGGCGGCCGCGGCTACATCGGCCTCGCCGCGATGATCTTCGGCAACTGGATGCCGGGCGGCATGGCGCTGGGCGCCGGCCTCTTCGGCTTCACCGACAGCCTCAAGCTGCGCGGTGGCGCCGAGAACGTCCACGCGATGCTGCTGCTCCTCGCGATCCTGCTCGTCCTGGTCGTCGTCTGGCAGGTTTACAAGAAGAAGTACCTCCAGGCCGGCGTCTCGGCGCTCTTCGCCGTGCTGCTGTTCCTCTGGTACGTGACCACGGACGCGGTGCCCAGCCAGTTCGTGGACGCCGCCCCGTACCTGACGACCCTGCTGGTGCTCGCGCTGTCCGCGCAGCGCCTGCGGATGCCCAAGGCGGACGGCATGCCGTACCGCAAGGGACAGGGCAAGTGAGCACCGCTCCCGACTGGGAGGCCCTGCGCAAGGCCGCGCGGGACGCCATGTCCCGCGCGTACGCCCCGTACTCGGGCTTCCCGGTCGGTGTCGCGGCGCTGGTCGACGACGGCCGCACCGTGGTCGGCTGCAACGTCGAGAACGCGAGCTACGGGCTCGGCCTGTGCGCCGAATGCGGTCTGGTCTCCGCCCTCCAGGCCACGGGCGGCGGCCGGCTGACGCACTTCACGTGCGTGGACGGCAAGGGCGAGATCCTCGTCCCCTGCGGCCGCTGCCGGCAGCTGCTGTTCGAGTTCGGCGGCGCCGAACTCCAGGTGGAAACGCCGGAGGGCATCCTGCCCCTCTCCGCGATGCTGCCCCAGGCCTTCGGGCCGGACCACTTGAGATAACCGTGCCGACGGCCCTCCGCCCCTGCCGGGCGGGGGGCCGCCGTCCTTCCCCAAGCGGTCAACCCCGTCAACCGGTCAACCCGTCATCCCTCCTCTCTCTATGCGCGTAGAAGGAAGCACTTCCATGGACGTCATCTCCGTCATCCGCACCAAGCGGGACCGCGGCGAACTGAGCCCCGAGCAGATCGACTGGGTCATCGACGCGTACACGCGCGGCGTGGTCGCCGACGAGCAGATGTCGGCACTGGCGATGGCCATCCTGCTGAACGGCATGAACCGGGCCGAGATCGCCCGCTGGACCGCCGCGATGATCGCGAGCGGCGAGCGGATGAACTTCGACTCCCTCTCCCGCCCGACCGCCGACAAGCACTCCACCGGCGGCGTCGGCGACAAGATCACGCTGCCGCTCGCCCCGCTCGTCGCCGCCTGCGGCGCGGCCGTCCCGCAGCTCTCGGGCCGCGGCCTCGGCCACACCGGTGGCACGCTGGACAAGCTGGAGTCCATCCCCGGCTGGCGCGCACTGCTCTCCAACGAGGAGATGCTGCACGTCCTGGACACCACCGGCGCCGTGATCTGCGCCGCGGGCGACGGGCTGGCCCCGGCAGACAAGAAGCTCTACGCGCTGCGCGACGTCACCGGCACCGTCGAGGCCATCCCGCTGATCGCCTCCTCGATCATGTCGAAGAAGATCGCCGAGGGCACCGGCTCGCTCGTCCTGGACGTCAAGGTCGGCACCGGCGCGTTCATGAAGAACATCGAGGACGCGCGCGAACTGGCGCGGACCATGGTGGGCCTGGGCACCGACTCCGGCGTCAAGACGGTCGCCCTGCTCACCGACATGTCGACCCCGCTCGGCCTCACCGCCGGCAACGCGCTGGAGATCCGCGAGTCGGTGGAGGTGCTGGCGGGCGGCGGCCCCTCGGACGTGGTCGAGCTGACCCTGGCCCTGGCCCGGGAGATGCTGGACGCGGCGGGCATCAAGGACGCCGACCCGGCGAAGGCACTGGCCGACGGCTCCGCGATGGACGTCTGGCGCCGGATGATCGCGGCGCAGGGCGGCGACCCGGACGCGGCCCTGCCGGTCGCGCGCGAGCAGCACGTGGTCACGGCCCCCTCCTCGGGCGTGCTGACCCGGCTGGACGCGTACGGGGTGGGCGTCGGCGCCTGGCGCCTGGGCGCCGGCCGCGCGCGCAAGGAGGACCCGGTCCAGGCGGGCGCGGGCATCGAGATGCACGCCAAGCCGGGCGACACGGTGGTCGCCGGCCAGCCGCTGATGACCCTGCACACCGACACGCCGGAGAAGTTCGAGTACGCCCTGGCGTCCCTGGACGGCACCTTCGACATCGCCGCGGCGGGCACGGCCTTCACCGCCACGCCGATCGTCCTGGACCGCATCGCGTAGTCCCGCACGCTCACTCGTACGGCTGAACGGGACCGGTGGACGCCCACCGGTCCCGTTCGTCGTGCCGATCCCCGGCGCCGATGATTTCCGGGCGCCGGGGGAGTCACCCCCTCGTGACGATCACGCGACTCGTACTGCCCGGCCCCGGACCCGCCGCCTGCGACGTGGCCTCGCTGTGCGCTCGCTTGGAGCTGCTCTACGCGGCCGGGGCGGGCGCGGTGCTCTGCGACGCGGGGGCCGTCACCGCACCCGGCCTCGGCACCGTCGAGGTACTGGCCCGGCTGCGGCTCACCGCGGGGGACCGGCCCTTCCGGGTCACCGGGGCCGCGCCCGCCCTACGCGCCCTGCTGGACCTCGTAGGACTCGTCGAGCTGCTCGGGGAGGCCGAAGAGCGGGAACCACCGGGCGGTGTCCAGGAAGGCGTTGAGCCCGACGATCTTCCCGTCTGAGACCTCCAGCACCTGGAGCGCCCA
Organism: Streptomyces sp. ISL-66; assembly: GCF_018614135.1. Lineage (GTDB taxonomy): Bacteria > Actinomycetota > Actinomycetes > Streptomycetales > Streptomycetaceae > Streptomyces. The sequence goes on along the minus strand of NZ_JAGGOW010000135.1, from coordinate 4,792 downwards.
CGGGGTCCAGCCGGGCCGCCCGTCCTCGCGCGGCCGGTACTGGCCGAAGGCCGGCATGCCGTTCGCCGTGGTCGGGAGCAGGCGCGAGCCCTTGCAGCCGATGCCCTGGTTGAGGTGCCAGGCGGCGATGTCCTCGTGGCCGCGCAGCCACAGGTCGAACGGCGGCATCGACAGCACCGCGTCCTCGTGCAGGAGGGCGGTCAGGCGGGTCATGTCGTACGCCTCGAAGGCCGCGAGGTACTGCTCCAGCAGCTTCGCCTGGTCGCCGTCCAGCGGGTCCGCGGCGTCGCTCTCGCGGATCCGGGTGGAGGCGAGCGTGGCACGGGCCCGCTGAAGGGCGCTGTTCACCGACGCGACGGTGGTCTCCAGCAGCGTCGCGACCTCGTCGGCCTTCCAGGCGAGCACCTCGCGCAGGATGAGCACCGCCCGCTGCTTGGCCGGCAGGTGCTGGAGGGCCGCGACGAAGGCGAGCCGCACGGACTCCTTGGCCAGGGCCATCTCCGCCGGATCGGCGGTCTGCGGCAGCACCCGCCCGTCCGGGACCGGCTCCAGCCAGGTCACCTCCGGCCGCTCGTTGAGGACGGCGGAGGCCTGGTGCTGCGGGGCGCTCAGGTCCATGGGGCGGGCCCGCTTGTTGCCCGCGCTCAGCAGGTCCAGGCAGACGTTCGTGGCGATCCGGTACAGCCAGGACCGCAGCGAGGAGCGGCCCTCGAACTTCCCGAAGCTGCGCCAGGCACGGACGTACGTGTCCTGCACGGCGTCCTCGGCGTCGAAGGAGGATCCGAGCATGCGGTAGCAGTAGCCGGTGAGCTCGACGCGGTACCGGTCCAGCGCGGCGTCCAGCTCGGGCGTGAGGTCGGCGGTTTCCGTCATGTCCCTTGATCCCCCAGCTAGTTCCCGATACGTCGGAAACTACCCGAGCCCACTGACAACCGCAGCCCGGCACGCGGCGGGACACGCGGCGCCGGATCGTTTCCCTACAGCCGCCACCGGGCCCACACCCGCCCGTCCGCGTCCGGCACCACGCCGGTGAGCCTCTTCTTCTGTCGCACGGGGCGCTTGGTCGAACCCTCGGGCGCGGAAGCGTCGGGGCCCGCCGCCCGCCGCCCGCCGTGACGCGTCAGCGGGCCGGCAGTGCCGCCGCGTGGGCCGTGCGGGCCGCGTGGGAGCCGTACAGGGTGATCGAGACGACTCCGGCGACCGCCAGCAGTGCGATGGTGACCGTGGCCGCCCAGCCCGCCGAGTGGTAGGCGAGGGCGCCGAGCGTGCCGCCGGCGCTGGAGCCCATGTAGTACGCCGACTGGTAGAGCGCCGAAGCCTGCGCGCGGCCCGTCTTCGCCGTGTGGCTCACCGCCGCCGAGGCCACCGCGTGGCCCGCGAAGAAGCCCGCCGTGATCAGGACCAGGCCCAGCAGGATCGAGCCGATCGACTCCGCGAGGGACAGGAACAGGCCCAGGGCCGTCGTGGTCACCGCGAGGTACAGCGCTCCGCGCCGGCCCGTACGGGCGACCAGCTGTCCGGCGGCCGCGGAGGAGACCGTACCGACCAGGTAGACGAGGAAGACCGAGCCGACGACGCCCTGGCCGAGGGAGAACTCGTCGACCAGGCGGTATCCGATGACGGTGTACACCGCCCCGAACACGGTCATGAACAGCGCGCCGATCCCGTACAGCCGCAGCAGCAGCGGATCGCGCAGGTGCCCGGCGACGGTACGTCCCACCGCGCGCGGGTTCAGCGACGCCGCCCGGAAGAACCGGGCCCGGGGGAGGAGGACCAGGAACGCCGCCGCGCAGGCCAGCGACATCAGGCCGACGCTCAGCAGCCCGCCGCGCCAGCCCCAGGCCTGCGCCGCCCAGCCGGTGACGATGCGGCCGCTCATGCCGCCGATGGAGTTGCCCGCGACGAACAGACCGATCGCGGCGACCAATGCCTTCGGCTTGACCTCTTCCGCGAGGTACGCCATCGCGGAGGCCGGGATCCCGGCGATCGCCGCGCCCTGGACGGCGCGCAGCGCGATCAGCCACTCCAGGCTCGGCGCGAAGGGGACGAGGAGGCCGACGCCCACGGCCACCGCCATCGACCAGGTCATCATCCGGGTCCGGCCGAACCGCTCGGACAGCGCGCTGAGCGGCAGGACGAACAGGGCGAGCGCGCCGGTGGCGGCCGAGACCGTCCAGCTGGCCTGACCCGCCGTCACGCCGAAACCGTCGGAGATCGCGGGCAGCAGCGCCTGGGTGGAGTAGAGGAGGGCGAAGGTGGCCAGTCCGGCGGCGAACAGCGCGAGGCTCATGCGGCGGTAGCCGGGGCGGCCGGGCGCGTGCGCTTCGGGGACGGACGGCTTGGGCGCGGCAGGGGACGACGGGGTGGAGGCACCCACGGTGGTGGGTGCCCCGGTATGAGCGGGAGGCATGTGTACGACGGTAGGGCCGCGCTTTTCATGCGTCCAATGCACAGAATCGCGATAATCAATCCATCCGTGCATCAGTACAGGTCAGATGGGTGCCTATCGATGAGCCGTTACGAAGAAGACATGGTGGTGACACACGCGCTGGCCCCTCGCCTCGCGCAGTTCGTCGCCGTCGCCCGGCACGAGCACGTCACCCGCGCCGCGCACGAGCTGGGTGTTCCCCAGTCCACCCTGTCGCGGGCCATGGTCCGCCTCGAACAGGACCTGGGCGTCACGCTGTTCGCCCGCAAGGGCCGCACGGTCGCCCTCACCACCGCCGGCCGGACCTTCCTCGCCTCCGCCGAGCGCTCGCTGGCCGAGATCGCCCGCGCCGCCGGTTCCGTACAGCAGGACGCTGACCCGTCGTTCGGGAAGGTCGCCTTCGGCTTCCTGCACACCCTGGGCCCCGAGACCGTACCGGGTCTGATCAGGGCCTTCCGGGCCGACCACCCGGGGGTACGGTTCTCCCTGGTCCAGAACTACGGCGAGGCGATGCTGGAGAAGCTGCGGGCAGGCGAGCTCGACCTCTGCCTGACCTCCCCGCTGCCCGACGCCCCGGACCTGGTGGCCCGCCGGCTCGATGAGCAGCGGCTGCGCCTGGTGGTCCCCGACGACCACCGGCTCGCCGGCCGCAAGCGGATCCGCCTCGCGGAGGCCTCGGAGGAAACCTTCGTCACCCTGGAGGCCGGCTACGGCCTGCGCCGCATCACCGACGACCTGTGCGCGGAGGCCGGGTTCACGCCCCGGGTCGCCTTCGAGGGGGAGGAGGCCGAGACCCTGCGCGGGCTGGTCGCCGCCGGGCTCGGCGTGGCGCTGCTGCCGCCGCCCGCCGTGGCCCGGCCGGGGGTCGTCGAGCTGACGGTCACGGCTCCGCGCGCGGTCCGCGAGATCGGGGTGGCCTGGCTCGACGGGCATCCGGACACGCCGCCGGTGGCGGAGTTCAAGCGGTTCCTGCTGTCCCGTCGGGGCCGGCTCATTCCGGAGCTTCAGCCGGGCGCGTGAGCGGGGCCCCGGCCGCCGCCGACAGCAAGAACCCGGCCTGGAAGCGGGACTTGGCGCCCACCGCGCGCATGATCTCGGCGATGTGGCGCTGGCAGGTCCGCTCGGACATGCCGAGCCGCCGCGCGATGATCTTGTCTTCCATCCCCTCCGCCAGCAGCCGCACGATGGTCTGGCGGAGATCCTCGGAGATGGAGCGGGCCCGGTCCGGGCCGATGGTGGTGGTGAACGGGTCCGCCTCGGCCCAGGAACGCTCGAAGGCCTGCACCATGAAACGGACGACGCTCGGATCGCGCACCAGCAGCGCCGCCTGCTCGTCGTCGTGCACCTCCATCAGCCCGGTGTGCCGGTCGACCAGGATCATCCGCATCAGCCCGTCGCCGACGGTACGGACCTGCGAGCCGAGGGCGGTCACCCGCTCGACGTACGCGGCCGTCGCATGGGAGTAGCGGGCGGTGTGCTGGTAGATCGTGCGCAGCCGCACGCCACGGGCCAGCAGCTGCTCGTCTCGCAGGACCGCCTCCGCGAGGATCGCCGGCGGGCGGCCGCCGCCCGGGTGGCAGGTCAGCATCTCGCACTCGGCCGACGCGGCGAACCCGCGGAGCAGGTCCTCCAGTACGCCCCGGTCGGTGATCACTTCCAGGCTCTCGACCCCGTCGCGGTCGCGCTGCGCGGAGGCGGCCTCGTACTGCGGGACGAGCGCCTCCAGCCGGGCGCGCAGGCGGTCCATCTCGTCGTGGGTCTCGCGCACCCGCAGGGCCAGCGGGGCCAGCGTCCGGGCGGTGGCGGCCCGCGGGGACACGGCGCTCCAGTGCTGGGGCGGGGGAACTTCGGCGGGGCCGTCCGCGGGTCCGTCGGTCGTGCCGTCGACCGTGTCGTCGGCCGCGCTGTCGGCCGTGCCGTTCGGGCGGGGCTGGAGCAGGTGCGCCGCCGCGAGCTCGGCGATGGCCACGGCCACGGCGGCCGGGTCGCCCAGCACCTGCGCGGCCTCCACCTCGGAGAAGGCGTGCCGCTCGGCCGCGTACCCGTACAGGCGTCGGGCAACGGGGCTCAGTGGGTCCGTTCCATCCGCTGGCATATGCATATTCGTCCCGGCCTGTCCCGATCCGTAAACCCCTCGTGTTCCCGCAAGGCACCAAAACGATGCCCTTCGATCGTCGCGAGCATATGCCGAACCGGCACAGTGGTGACACGGCGTTCTCGGGGGAGGGCGCGGGCGTCCCGAGTCCGCGCTTCGCCGTCATGGCGCCACGCCCGTCGTGCGGGTGTGCTGCCTCTGGTGGTCGCGCCGGAGCCGCCGTGCCATCCGGCCGTGAGGGGACGGTACGGCGGGTACGGACGGCCCCG
>NZ_JAGGOW010000134.1 GCF_018614135.1 Streptomyces sp. ISL-66 | reverse complement strand
CCGCCACCCTCTGCCGCTGCCTCTCCCGCTCCGGCGCCGGTTGCCGGGCCGCCGCAGCCGAGCGGCGCCGAGCTCGACTACGCCGCCCTCGTCCTGTGCGGCCCCGACGAGCAGGGCGGTCGCAGGGGCCGGCTGTTCCCCGGCTCTCCCTTCGACCCGGTGGCGGCCGAGCAGCGCCGCCGCGCCGAGGCGGTGGCCGCGCTGCCGCTGCCCGGGCAGTCCGTACGGCCCCGCGAGTCGGCGGGTTCCTTCGACCACCGCTTCGACGCCGCCGCCCGCGCGGACGTCCCGTCCGACGGCACCTGGCACACCGTCACCGTCGCCGAGGTTCCGGTCGGCCTGCGCACCGAGTACCTCTGCGTGCCGTCCGTGGAGCAGACCGTGTACGCCACGCTCGTGCTCTCCAACGCCACCGACCAGGCGCTGCTGGCCGGCCCGGTGGAGGTCGTCGTCGACGACGAGTTCCTGCTGACCGCCGCACTGCCCACGCTCGCCCCCGGCGGTGTCCGCCGGGTCGGCCTCGGGCTCGCCGAGGGCATCCGCGTCACCCGCCGTACCAACCTGCGCGAGTCGACCTCCGGCCTGCGCGGCAACACCACCGTGCTCGACCACCGCGTCCACGTGGAGCTGGCCAACCAGCTCGCGAGGCCCGTCACCATCGAGGTCCGCGAGCGGGTGCCCGTCTCCTCCGATCCGGACGTCCGGATCGAGGAACGGGCCGACTGGACGGCACCGGAGGGAAGCCCCGCGAAGAGCACTGCGGAGAGCACCGGGGAGAGCACCGAAAACGACGCGGGGCCCGAGCACCACGCCCCGGGCACCCGCATCTGGCGGCTGGACCTGCCCGCCGGCGCCACCGCCGCCCTCGACGGTGGCTACGAGATCCGCATCCCGACCGGCAAGGCCCTGGTCGGCGGCAACCGCAGGAGCTGACACCCGCCATGTCCACGGCCCCGAACCCGATCGCCCTCCCCGTCACCGCCGTGACGTGCCTCGAGGACCGCGCCCATGTCGAGCGCACCACCGTGCTCGGCCTGCGGGCCGGAGTCCAGCGGCTGCGCCTCGGGCCGGTCAGCGCGCTGGCCGTCGACCGGACCCTCCACGCCGAACTGACCGCCGAGTTCCGGTCGACCGTGCTCGACGTGCGGATCGTCCGCGGCTGGACGCCCCGCGGGCCGCTGCCGTCCGCCGACGAGGACTCCGCCCTGCGCCACCGCGTACACGCCCTCGAAGAGGAGCGGCTGACGCTCGGGCAGCGACGCGACCGGCTGTACGCCCGCCTCGGGCTGCTCGACCGCCTCGCCGCCGATCTGCTGCGGGACATCGGCGAGGGCGCCGGTTCCGGGGAGAGCGAACGGACCCGCTGGGCCCGTGAATTGGACCGGGTGGACGACGAACGCGGTGCGCACGCGGAGCGACTGCGCGTCGCGGAGGCCCGGCTGACCACCCTCGCCGCCGAACTCGGGGAAGTCCAGCGGGCCCTGCACCTCTCCGAGGAGGAGCCCGCCGAGCTGGTCGCTCACGTCGAGTTGACCGTGGAGGCCGCGGTCGCCGGTCCGGCCGAGCTGCGCCTGAGCCACCTCACCCCGTGTGCGCTGTGGCGGCCGGCCTACCGGGCCGTGCTCGACGGGGACTCCCTGACGCTGGAGACCGACGCGGTGCTCTGGCAGCGCACCGGCGAGGACTGGTCGGACGTACGCCTGACCTTGTCGACCGCCCGCTCGGCGCTGGCCACCGATCCGCCGCGGCTGGGCGAGGACCGGCTTACGCTGGTGGACCGCTCCGCGGCGGAGCGCCGCACGGTCGACGTCGAGCTGCGCGAGGAGGAGATCGGGGTCCTCGGGCCGGCTGCGGTGCTCGGCCTGCCGGGAGTGGACGACGGCGGCGAGGCGCGCGTGCTGAGCTCCCCGGCGCCGGTCTCCGTGCCCGGGGACGGCCGCGCCCACCGGGTGCCGCTGTCCGTCTTCACCACGGCGGCGCAGAGCGAGTACTCCTGCGCTCCCGAGGTGTCGCCGCTGGTCACCCAGGTGGTGCGGTTCGACAACCCGTCGGGCCACGCGCTGCTCGCCGGGCCCGTGGACCTGGTCCGCGGCAGCGGTTTCAGCGGCCGCGGCACGCTGGACTTCACCGCCCCCGGCGCCCTCGTCGAGCTCGCGTTCGGCAGCCGTGACGACCACGGGGTCGTCCGGCAGGCCCAGGAATCCCGCGACACCGCCGGAATCATGCGCAGGAGCGTGGTCACCCGTACGGTCCGGCTGCACCTGTCCCGGTTCTCCGCCCCCGGGGAACGGGGCGATCGGGTGGTCGTCCTGCGGGAGCGGATCCCGGTCTCCGAGGTCGCCGCGGTGGAGGTGCGGCTGCGGAAGGACGCCTGTTCCCCGATGCCCGACGCGGTCGACGCCGAAGGCATCGCCCGCTGGGACGTGGTCCTCCCGCCCGGCGGCCGCCGTACGGTCACGCTGGTCTACGAGCTTTCGGCGAGCTCCGAGGTCGCGGGCCTCTGAGCTCGGCGGTCCGCCGCACGCGTCGCATCCGTGGCACCCGCCGTACCCGCCGTACCCGCCTCTCGCGGCGGACCGGGTGCGCAGGCGGGACACAGCCCGCGGTAGGTGACCTCGGCCTCGGACACGGTGAAGCCGAACCGCTCCTCCGCCGGAAGCCCGGCCAGGGGATCGCCGGTCGGGTGGACGTCGCGGATGATCCCGCAGCCGGAGCACACCAGGTGCTGGTGCGGATGGTGCGCGTTGGGGTCGTAGCGCTTCGCGCGGCCCTGGGCGGAGACCTCCACCACCTCACCGAGCGAGACCAGTTCGCCCAGGGTGTTGTAGACGGTCGCCCGGGAGATCTCGGGCAGCCGCCGTGCCGCGCGGGCGTGCACCTCGTCGGCCGTGAGGTGCACGTGCTCGCCGTCGAGGGCTTCCGCGACGACGCGCCGCTGGGACGTCATGCGCCAGCCGCGCTCTCTCAGCCGCTCCAACAGGTCGTTCATATCGGTTCGCCTCTCCATTGCGTGCCGGGCCGGTCGTCAATTCCGCTTCCGATTCTCATATCGGCGAGAGGAGATCGCGATGATCGGAAGATGCCACCTTTGGACTTCGACTGTTTGTTGGGCGGGGGTGCCCTGCGTGTTCTCGTAGCAGTGTGGTCTGCGGTGCGCGACCATACGGACGCCGATACGCGCTCGATTATCGGCGTCGTCCGTGAGGATATGTTCTCGTCGGCGGTGCGGGTCGCCGTGCTCGACTCGTAAAGCGGACGGCGTTTCGAGAGCGGACGGCGTCAAGAGCGGGCAGCGCAGCCGGCAGAGGAAAACACCGAGACAGGAAGAAGGGCTGACGTGTCCGGCAGCGAAAGCGAGAACCCGGTAATCCCCTCCCCGGCCCCCACCGTGACCCGCCCCAAGGCGAACCGGGACTGGTGGCCGAACCAGCTGGACCTCCAGGTTCTCCACCAGCATTCGCCCGGGTCCAATCCGATGGGTGAGGACTTCGACTACGCGGCAGAGTTCGCGACCCTGGACGTCGACGCGCTGAAGCAGGACGTCTTCGACGTGATGACCGCCTCGCAGGAGTGGTGGCCCGCCGACTACGGCCACTACGGGCCGCTCTTCATCCGGATGAGCTGGCACGCCGCGGGCACGTACCGCATCGCGGACGGCCGCGGCGGGGGCGGCTCCGGCGCCCAGCGCTTCGCGCCCCTCAACAGCTGGCCGGACAACGCGAGCCTCGACAAGGCGCGCCGTTTGCTCTGGCCGGTCAAGCAGAAGTACGGCCGGAAGATCTCATGGGCCGACCTGCTGGTATTCGCCGGCAACTGCGCCATGGAATCGATGGGGTTCAAGACGTTCGGGTTCGGATTCGGGCGGGAGGACATCTGGGAACCGGAGGAGATCTTCTGGGGGCCGGAGGACACCTGGCTCGGAGACGAGCGCTACAGCGATGATAGGGAACTCACCGGTCCCTTCGGTGCCGTGCAGATGGGACTGATCTACGTCAATCCGGAGGGGCCCAACAGCAATCCGGATCCGCTCGCCGCCGCCCGGGACATTCGCGAGACGTTCGGCCGCATGGCGATGAACGACGAGGAAACCGCCGCGCTGATCATCGGCGGCCACACGTTCGGCAAGTGCCACGGCGCGGTCGGCCCCGAGTACATCGGTCCGGAACCCGAGGGCTGCCCCATCGAGCAGCAGGCCCTCGGATGGAAGAATTCGTACGGCAGCGGCGCGGGCGGCGACGCGCTCACCAGCGGGCTCGAGGGTGCGTGGACCTCGGAGCCGACGAAGTGGGACAACGGGTACCTGGACAACCTGTTCCGCTACGACTGGGAGCTGACGACGAGCCCGGCCGGCGCCAAGCAGTGGACACCCACGGATCCCTCGGCGCGGGACACGGTCCCCGACGCCCACGATCCGTCGAAGCGGCACGCGCCCATCATGCTGACGACGGACCTCTCGATGAAACTGGATCCGGTCTACGGGCCGATCTCCAAGAGCTTCCACGAGAACCCGGACCGGCTCGCGGACGCGTTCGCCAGGGCCTGGTACAAGTTGCTGCACCGCGACATGGGACCCCTTTCCCGCTACCTCGGCCCGTGGATCCCCGCTCCGCAGCTGTGGCAGGACCCGGTCCCCGCAGTCGATCACGCGCTGGTCGGGGCCGCGGAGATCGCCGCCCTCAAGGGACGCATCCTCGCGACGGGACTCACCGTCTCCCAGCTGGTCACCACCGCATGGGCGTCGGCGGCGAGCTTCCGGGGCACCGACATGCGCGGCGGGGCCAACGGGGCACGGATCCGGCTCGCGCCGCAGAAGGACTGGGAGGTCAACGACCTGCCCGAGGTGACCGAGGTGCTGCGGGCCCTCGATGAGATCCGGCAGGACTTCAACGACTCGCAGGGCGAAAGCGGGACGAAGGTCTCGCTCGCCGACCTGATCGTGCTGGGCGGGTGCGCGGCCGTCGAGCGGGCCGCGAAGGACGCCGGGCACGCCATCACGGTCCCGTTCGCACCAGGGCGCACGGACGCCTCGCAGGAGCAGACCGACGTGGAGGCCTTCGCCGTTCTCGAACCCAGGGCGGACGGGTTCCGCAACTACCTCCGGACGGGAGAGAAGCTGTCGCCGGAAACCCTCCTGCTGGACCGCGCCAACCTGTTGACCCTGACCGCACCCGAGATGACCGTGCTGACGGGTGGCATGCGGGCCCTGAACACCGGCTTCGGCCGGTCCCCGCACGGCGTCTTCACCGACCGGCCCGAGACGCTGACCAACGACTTCTTCGTCAACCTGCTCGACATGGGTACGGAATGGAAGGCGTCGGCCTCCGCCGAGAACGTGTTCGAAGGGCGGGACGTAACTACGGGCGAGGTCAAGTGGACGGCCACCGCCGTCGACCTCGTCTTCGGTTCCCACTCCCAGCTGCGGGCCATCGCGGAGGTCTACGCGTCGAAGGACGCGGGAGAGAAGTTCGTGCGTGATTTCGTCGCCGCGTGGGACAAGGTGATGAACCTCGACCGGTTCGACCTCGCCTGACGTCGGACGTCCCGGCCGGCCGCCCGCCGCCAGCCGGCGGCCGGCGGCCGGCTTCAGGCGATGCCCACCGTGTACGCGGCCCGGTAGCCGCCGGCTTCGGGCTCGGGGGCCAGGGTCATGGCGGCGCCGGAGGCCTGGTAGCGGCTGTCGCGGGTGTTGGGGTGCTCCGGCGCCCGGCGGCGGGCGTACGGCTGGAGCGCGTACACCCGCACCAGGAGTTCCTCGGGGAAGAAGAACTGCGAGGTCGTCTCGGTGTGGTGGTCGGGGCGCACCTTGAAGTGGATGTGCGGGGCCAGTCCCCGGTACCAGCCGGGCACGATCGTGCGGAACGTGCACCGACCGGCGGCGTCCGTGACCTGGGTGCCGCGCAGGAAGCTGTCCTTGCCGGTGGAGTAGACGCCCGAGGCGTCGGCGTGCCACACGTCGACGGCCGCGCCCGCGACCGGGCGGCAGCCGGCCGACACACGGACCACCGTCAGGTCCAGGCGGAACGGCACGCCGTCCCGGCCCTCCCTGACGTCCGACCGGACGCGGTCCAGATCGAGGTAGTAGGGGCCCTCACCCGACTCCGCGGTGAGCACGCAGGCCGGGGTGTTCCCGCCGGACGGCGAGGACGCCGACTCCGACGCGGTCGTGGTCGCGGTCGTGGTCGTGGTCGCGCTCATGGCCGTGGTCGGGGACGCGGGGGCCGAGGGCTGCCCGGCCGCCCCCCGGGTCCCGGCGGTGCCCGCGCAGGCCGCCGTCAGCGCGGCGACCCCGGCCGATCCGGCGGCCAGCAGCACCGTGCGGCGGCTGGTCCGGGAGATGCCGTTCTCTGCCATGCGAACCCCTCGCGTGCTCCTGGGCCGTCGCGGCGGACGGCCACCGACCGCGCCCACCGTGCCGCAGCGCGGGAGGCGCGACCAGCACCGACACGCCCCGGCAGACGACGGCCCAGGAGGCGGTCCACCTGCTCCTGGTGGCTCCTCCCGGCTCCTACTGCCAGTCCTCGTCCCAGGGCGGCTCCATCTCGTCCAGGTCGAAGGGAGGTTCGTCGGGGTACGGCGCCGCGGACGGAGCCTCCGGCGCGGGCCCGGCGGGAACCGGAGCGGCAGCAGCCACCGGGGCGAGCCCGCCTGGAGGTCCTGCGGCGGCCACCGCGCCGGACGCGGTAGCGGGTGTGGCGGCGACGGACGCGGTGGCGCCGGGGCCAGTGGCGTCCGACGCGGTGGCGCCGCACTCCGCCAGGGTGTCCAGGACGCCCTGGGCGTACTTGGCGAGCTTTGCCTCGCCGATCCCGCCGATGGTGCCCAACTCCGCCGCCGTGGCGGGCACTCGGGTCGCGATCTCCCGCAGCGTCGCGTCGTGGAAGACGACGTACGCCGGGACGCCCTGCTCGCGGGCCGTCGCCGCCCGCCAGGCACGCAGGGCCAGGAAGACCGGTTCGGCGGCGGCCGGCAGGTCGACGGGGACCCGGGCGCCCTTCCCGGAGCGCGATCCGGATTCCTTGCGCGCCAGGGCCGGGGCCGCCTTCTCCTTCCGCATCGAGACGCTGCGCCGACCGCCCAGCACCTCGGCGCTCTCGTCCGTCAGCACGAGCGTTCCGTACTCGCCCTCCACCGAGAGCAGCCGCAGCGCCAGCAGCTGGCGCACGACGCCGCGCCACTCGGCCGTGCTCAGGTCCGACCCGATGCCGAACACCGAGAGCGCGTCGTGGTCGAACTGGATGACCTTGGCCGTCTTCTTGCCCTGCAGGATGTCGATGATCTGGCCGGCGCCGAACTTCTGGCGCCGCTCCTTCGCCAGCCTCCACACCGTGGACAGCAGTTTCTGCGCCGCGACCGTCCCGTCCCAGGACTCGGCCGGCGTGAGACAGGTGTCGCAGTTGCCGCACGGCTCGCCCGGCTGGCCGAAGTACGCCAGCAGCCGCGACCGACGGCAGTCGACCGTCTCGCACAGCGCGAGCATGGCGTCCAGGTGCATGCCCAGCGAGCGGCGGTGCGCGTCGTCTCCCTCGGAGCCCTCGATGAGCTTGCGCTGCTGGACCACGTCCTGCAGGCCGTACGCCAGCCACGCCGTGGCCGGCTCGCCGTCGCGGCCGGCCCGGCCGGTCTCCTGGTAGTAGCCCTCGACCGACTTCGGCAGGTCGAGGTGGGCCACGAAGCGCACGTCCGGCTTGTCGATGCCCATGCCGAAGGCGATCGTGGCCACGACCACGACCCCGTCCTCCCGCAGGAAGCGCGCCTGGTTCGCGGCGCGCGTCCTGGAGTCCATCCCCGCGTGGTACGCCACGGCGTCGATGCCCTGCTCGACCAGGAAGGCCGCGGTCTTCTCCACCGAGGACCGGGAGAGGCAGTAGACGACTCCGGCGTCCCCGGCGTGCTCGGTCCGGATCAGCTCCAGCAGCTGCGCCAGCGGCTTGTCCTTCGGGGCGATCCGGTACTGGATGTTCGGCCGGTCGAAGCTGGCGACGAAGTGCCGGGCGTCCCCGAGGTCGAGCCGCGTCACGATCTCGGCGTGGGTGGCCTCGGTGGCCGTCGCGGTCAGCGCGATCCGCGGCACCTTCGGCCAGCGCTCGTGCAGCATGGACAGCGCGAGGTAGTCGGGCCGGAAGTCGTGACCCCACTGGGCGACGCAGTGCGCCTCGTCGATCGCGAAGAGCGACACCTTGCCCCGGTCGAGGAGCCGCTGGGCGCTCTCGGTGCGCAGCCGCTCGGGAGCCAGGTAGAGCAGGTCGAGCTCGTCTTCGAGGAAGGCCCGCTCGACGGCCTGCCGCTCTTGCGCGTCCTGGGTCGAATTGAGGAACCCGGCCCGCACCCCGAGGGCGGTCAGCGCGTTCACCTGGTCCTGCATGAGCGCGATGAGCGGCGAGATCACGACGCCCGTGCCTTCTCTGACGAGCGCGGGGATCTGGTAGCAGAGCGACTTGCCGCCGCCGGTCGGCATCAGCACGAGGGCGTCGCCGCCGCCGACCACCTGCTCGATGATCTCCTGCTGCTCACCGCGGAAGGAGCTGTAACCGAAGACGCGGTGCAGTACCTGCAACGCGGCGGAGGTCTCGGGGGAAGCGTCCGGAAGGGCCATTCACGAAGCCTAACGGCAGCCGCGGACACCCCGGCTCCGTCCGCCCGAACCTGTGGACAACCCCGGGGTCCCCGTGAGGCCGGGGCCCCGTCGGCTACGAGCGAGACGGGAGGGAGGGGAAGGACTGGAGCGGCGGAAGGGGCGTCTCGTACAGCCAGGCCGCGAACAGGTCGTCCATCGGCTCGCCCGCGTAGCGCCCCACGTGGGCGGTGAAACCGGCGGTGGTCACCACGCCGTGGCGGTGCACGACGGCCCAGTCGCGCAGCATCCCGAAGAACGCCCCGTCGCCCAGGGCGCAGCGGACCGCGTGCACGGCGAGGCCCCCGCGCTGGTAGAGGCGGTCGTCGAACATCAGCTTGCGGCCCGGGTCGGCCAGCCTCAGGTCCTGCGGCCGCGAGGCCAGCAGCCGGTGCGCGGCGGCCGCCAGCTCGTGCGCGGTGCGGCCCCCGGAGTGCTCCGACCAGAGCCATTCGGCGTACTTCGCGAAGCCCTCGTTGAGCCAGATGTGCCGCCAGTCGGCGATGGTCACGCTGTTGCCGAACCACTGGTGCGCGAGCTCGTGGGCGACGAGGCGCTCCGAACCGCGGACTCCGTCCACGTGGTTGGCGCCGAACAGGGAGAGGCCCTGGGCTTCCACGGGGACGTCCAGCTCCTCGTCGGCGACGACGACGGCGTACTCGCCGAAGGGGTAGGGCCCGAAGAGTTCCTCGAAGAGCCGCATCATGGCGGGCTGCCGGGCGAAGTCGCGGGAGAACCGTGGCAGCAGGTGCGCCGGCACGTGGGCGCTCTGCGGAACACCGCCGAGCCCGGGGTCGCCGAGCAGCACCGTCTGGTACATGCCGATGGACAGCCCTACCAGGTAGCTGGGGGTCGGCGCGGACTGCTCGTACACCCAGGTCGTCGTGCTGGCCCTGGTCGTACGGGTGAGCAGCCGGCCGCCGGCCACCACGGTGTAGGCGGAGGGCGTGTTGACCGAGATATGGTACGAGGCCTTGTCGGCGGGCCGGTCGTTGCACGGGTACCAGGAGGGCGCGCCGACCGGCTGGCTGGCCACGAGCGCTCCGTCGGTCAGTTCCTCCCAGCCGAGGCCGCCCCAGGGGCTGGCCACCGGCTTGGGGTTGCCCGCCCAGTGGACCTCCACGGTGAAGGCGGAGCCGGCGGGCAGCGGCTTGGCCGGCCGGATGCGGAGTTTGCCGCCCCGGTGGGCGTAGTGCGGCGCCCGGCCGTTCACCAGGACCCGGCCCACCTTGAAATCGGCCAGGTTGAGGTGGAACTCGGGAAGCGCTGCCCGCCCGGCGATCGCGTTGAGCCGGGCCGTCCCGGCCAGCCGGTTGGGGGCGGGGCGGTAGTCCAGGGCGAGTTCGTACCGGTGCACCCGGTAACGGGGGTCGCCGTTGGCCGGAAAGTACGGGTCCGATGCCGCTGTCTTCTGGCCGCTCACTGCCGCTTCCGCTCCCTGCCCTGCCGTGCGTGCCGTGCCGTGCGTGCCGTGCTCTGTTCGTGCGATGTGCGCCGCGTGCCGTGCGACGTACGAAGTGCGCCGCGTGCCGTGTGAGGTACGACAGGCCGCAACTGCCCTTCAGGACCGCCATGCTTCGATCGGATTGCCCAGCCAGCGGGAGTCGGCGGGGACGGATTCCCCGGCCATCACCAGCGAGGCGGGCCCCAGCGTGCTGCGGGCTCCGACCGTGCTGCCGGGCAGGACGATTCCGCCCGGGCCCAGGGTGGCGCCCTCGCGGAGGACCACAGTATCCGTCCTCAAGATCCGGTCGTGGAAGAGGTGCGTCTGCAGAACGCAGCCGCGGTTCACGCTGACCGCGTCGCCCAGCACCACCAGATCGGTCTCGGGCAGCCAGTAGCTCTCGCACCACACGCCCCGGCCGATCCGGGCACCGAGCGCGCGCAGCCACAGGGACAGCAGCGGCGTGCCGGGCACCGATCCGGCCAGCCACGGCACGGCCAGTACCTCGACAAAGGTGTCGGCCAGCTCGTTGCGCCACACGAAGCCGCTCCACAGCGGGTGTTCCCCCGCCCGGTGCCGGCCCACCAGCAGCCACTTCGCGGCCACCGAGAGCGCGCACGCGGCCAGACCGGCGGCGAGCAGGATCGCTCCCGACAGCAGCGCGGCCACCCAGATCCCCGGACCGTCCGCCCGCATCAGCGCACAGAGCGCCGCCGCGGTCAGTACGGCCAGGGCGGCCGAGCAGAAGACGGGGAGGAGCCGGCACAGCTCCACCAGGCCGCGCGCCCACAGCAGGTGCGCGGGCGGATCGTACGTCCGGCTCCGGTCGGCGGCCGCGGCGGACCGCGGCAGCCGTACCGGCGGCAGGCCTAGGTACGAGCTTCCCTTCTTGGCCTTCTTGGGTGTCGCGGACAGCACGCCGACCAGTCCGTCGTCCGGCACGCTGCGGCCCGGCGCGGTCATTCCGGAGTTGCCGAGGAAGGCCCGGCGGCCGATCTCGGAGTGCCCGATCCGCATCCAGCCGCCGCCCAGTTCGTAGGGGGCGGTCAGGGTGTCGTCGGCGAGGAACGCGCCGTCGCCGACCGTGGTGAGGCTCGGCAGCGCCAGCACGGTGGACACCTCGGCGCCGCGGCCGATCTTCATGCCGAGCAGCCTCAGCCAGACCGGGGTGATCAGCCCCGCGTACAGCGGGAAGAGCGTCTCCCGGGACAGGTCCATCAGCTGGGTGACCGTCCAGGCCTGCCAGCCGGTCCGGCTGTGCGTGGGGTGGACGCCCGCACGCAGCCCCAGGCTGAGCAGGCGTACGGAGACCAGCAGCAGCAGCGCGTAGGCGGAGCCGAAGGCGAGCGCCCCGGGCACCACGGCGAGCAGCGCTCCGCGCAGGGCCTGGGCGAGAGGGGCGTCGGCGGGTAGGAACCGGCTCACCACGAGCAGGGCGGGCAGGGCGGCGAGCACGGGCAGGGCCGTGAGGCAGAAGCCGGCCGTCCCGTACGCCGCCCGCCAGGGGAGCCCGCGCGGCGGGCGCTCCTCGGGCCAGTTGCGCTTGGCCCTGCCCAGTTTGACGGCGGGCGCTCCGGCCCAGCGCTGGCCGGTCGGAACCTGCCCGACCACGGCGGAGCCGGGGGCCACCTCGGCCCGCTTGCCGACGCGCGCGCCGGGGAAGAGGATGCTGCGGGTGCCGACCACGGCGCCGGCGCCGACCTTGACCGGGCCGATCTCGAGCCGGTCCCCGTCCAGCCAGTGCCCGCAGAGGTCCACTTCGGACTCCACGGCGCAGCCGCGGCCGAGCTTGAGCATGCCCGTGACCGGGGGCATCGAGTGCAGGTCGACCTCGGGGCCGACCTTGGCGCCGAGCGCCCGCGCGTAGCGCTCCAGCCAGGAGCCGGTGAGCGCCGTGGCGCCGACGTACTCGGCCAGCCGCTCGGCCGTCCACAGCCGCAGGTGCACGCTTCCGCCCCGCGGGTAGCGTCCCGCCTTCACTCCGCGCAGCAGCAGGCGGGCGCCGCCGGCCGCGATCGCGAGGCGGCCCGGCGGGCTGAAGAGCAGCGCCGCACCGGCGGCGACGAGCCACCAGGAGGCGGTGGGCGCCCAAGGATGGGAGCCGACCCGGTGCAGTACGTTGCCCAGGGCCAGCAGCGCCACCGTCCAGCGCAGGCCGACCAGGGTGAACAGCGGGAGCAGCAGCAGCGACTGGATCACCTTGGTCCGCAGCGCGACGGGCGCGACGGTCCGGACCGCGCCGTCGTCCTGTGCGGACTTCTCCAGGTGCCGGGCCAGCTTGCGCAGGGTGGGCCGCTGGTAGATGTCGAGTACGGCCGCGCTCGGGTAGCGGGTGCGCAGCCGGGTGGTGAGCCGGGCGGCGGCGAGGCTGTTGCCGCCGATGGCGAAGAAGTCGTCGGCGGGGCCGGTGACGGCCACGCCGAGGGTTTCGCTCCACTGCTCGGCGAGCCAGGCCTCGGTGCCGTAGAGCTGCTCCGCGGGGCCGGTGGTCTCCAGTGCGGGCAGGGGCCAGGGCAGCGCGTCGCGGTCGACCTTGCCGGAGGTGCGGGTCGGCAGTTCGCCGACCGGCGCGAGCAGCGGTACGAGGGCCGCCGGCAGTTCGGCGCGCAGCCGCGTCACCGCCGCGGCGTGGTCCCAGCCCTCCTGGGTGACCAGGTAGCCGACGAGCAGTTGGTTGCCGCTGCGCGCGGTGCGTACGGCGGCGGCCGCGCCGGCGACGCCGGGCAGGGCCTGGAGCGCGGAGTCGACCTCGCCCAGCTCGATCCGGCGGCCGCCGAGCTTGATCTGCTCGTCGCCGCGGCCGAGGAAGACCAGGCCCTCCGGTTCGGCGCGGACGAGGTCGCCGCTGCGGTAGGCGCGCTCCCAGCCGAGGGATTCCAGCGGGGCGTACTTCTCGGCGTCCTTCCCGGGGTCCAGGTAGCGGGCCAGGCCGACGCCGCCGATCACGAGCTGGCCGCTGCCGCCCATCGGCACCGGCTCGCCGGACTCGTCGATCACGGCCAGTTCCCAGCCGTTCAGCGGGAGTCCGATCCGGATCGGTTCCTCACCGGTCAGGAGCGAGGCGCAGGCGACGACGGTGGCCTCGGTGGGGCCGTAGGTGTTCCAGACCTCGCGGCCCTCGGTGACCAGGCGCTGGGTCAGCTCGGGCGGGCAGGCCTCGCCGCCGAAGATCAGCAGCCGTACCTCGCCCAGGTCCTCGGGCTCCCAGAGCGCGGCCAGGGTCGGCACGGTGGAGACCACGGAGATCTCCTGTTCCACCAGCCAGGGGCCGAGGTCGGCGCCGGTGCGCACCTGGGAGCGGGGAACGGGCACGAGGCAGGCGCCGTAGCGCCAGGCCAGCCACATCTCCTCGCAGGAGGCGTCGAAGGCGACGGACAGTCCGGCCATGACCCGGTCGCCGGGCCCGATCGGCTCCTCGGCGAGGAACAGTGCGGCCTCGGCGTCCACGAAGGCGGCCGCGCTGCGGTGGCTGACGGCGACGCCCTTGGGCTTGCCGGTGGAGCCGGAGGTGAAGATGATCCACGCGTCGTGCTCGGGGCCGGGCCGTGCGGCGGGCGCTGCGGGGTCCGCGAGGCCGGTGGCTTCGATGCGCTGTCCGGCGCCCAGCACGGCCCGTACTCCGGCCTCGCCGAAGACCAGCTCGGCCCGCTCGTCCGGGTCCTCGGCGTCGACCGGCACGTAGGCGGCGCCCACCGCGAGCACGGCGAGGATGCCGGCGTACAGCTCGTTCGTCCCGGAGGGCACGCGGACGCCGACCCGGTCGCCGAGTCCCACCCCGGCGGCCGCGAGGGCGCGCCGCCGGCGCTCGACCTCGACGGCCAGCGCCCGGTAGGTCAGCCGGCCGGTGCCGTCGTCGAGGGCGAGATCGTCGGGGTACGCCCGCACGGAGGCCTCGAAGACGTCGACGAGGGTGCGCGCCGGGGCGGCGGGCCCGCCGGAGAACCGCGCCGACTTGCCGGTCTCCTCGGCCCCGTCCCGATCGTCGCGCCCCGTCGCGGCGTCGGGCCCGGTCGCGTGGTGGAGCCCGGACGCGGCGTCGAGCCCGGTCCCGTCGTCGGGCCCGGTCCCGTCGTCGAGCAGAGTGACGTCACCGCGCTCAGGTGTGCCTGCCATCGGCCCTCGCGTCTCGCTCCCGGAACCTCCGGGTCGCCGGACGGAGCCCGGGTCTGCCCGGGTTGTTCCGCACCAGCGCCAAACAGCCCGTCAGTTTAGTGCTCGGGCAAGGATTCCCTTACCGAAGACTTGCGCGTGGCCGGGAAGGAACGGTATTCAGCGGCGGACGAGTGGACGTTCAGATCCGCCGATCGTCCGCTCCCCGGGCGGAAGCGCGCACGGGTACTCGGCGACGAACCCGGGACACTCTTCATCTACTCTCGCCAGGTGATCAAGTCCTTGAGTCAGCTCGGGCGGGCCGCGCCGCGGACCGGCCCGCTTCCCGTCGGCCCGGCCGTGTCCGTGTGGGCGCTGGACACCACCCTCGACATCGTCGGCGGGTACCGGGTCCCGGACGCGGCGGCGGTGCTGGACGCGGCCGAGGTGGAGCGCGCCGCGAAGCTGCTGCGCGAGGCGGACCGGCACCGCTACCTGACTTCGCACCTGGGCCTGCGGGCGCTGCTGGGCGGCTACCTCGGCCGGGACCCCCAGGCGGTCGAGCTGACCCGGGAGGACTGCCCCTGCTGCGGCGGGCCCCACGGTCGCCCCGCCGTGGTCGGGGGCGGAGTGCACTTCTCGCTCTCGCACAGCGGCGACCTCGCCTACTTCGCCTTCGCCCGGGTGCCCGTCGGGGTGGATGTGGAGGCCGTGCCGGGGCCGGCCGCCACCGACGACGTCCTGACGAGCCTGCACGCGGAGGAGATCGCCGAACTGCGGCCCCTGTCCGACGCCGACCGGCCCTCCGCGCTCGCCCGCGTCTGGTCCCGCAAGGAGGCCTGCCTCAAGGCCACCGGCGTCGGCATCGCCCTCGGACTCGCCGAGCCCTACGTCGGATCCGCCCCCGAACCGGCGCCGGTCCCCGGCTGGATCCTGACGGACCTGCCCTCCCCCGGGGGTTACGCGGCCGCCCTGGCGGTGCGGGACGCCTGAGCCGCGCCACTTCGGCAGGCGGGCACTTGAGGTGACGATCCATCAGGTCATGTGACCCGGACTCTTGACTCTGTACTGCGCAGTAGCGATTCTCGACGCAATGCTTGCGCGGGACATGACAATCACGCGTCGGGGCGGCCGGTCCGGTCCCGCGGCGCACGGCGTCCTCGACCGCGCCCTCCGCCGAACCGAGGACGTGAGTCGTGGCCATGACCCGCCGACCGCACGCGCAACCACAACCACGACCACGGCGACAACCGGCCTCACGGCAGGACCCGCGACCACGACCGCACCGCCGGCGCAAACCGCTCGCCGTCCTGTCCCTGCTCCTCGGCCTGCTGGCCATGGCGCTCGGCCCCGTCCCCGGGGCCTCGGCCGATGCCGGCTGGTGGAACCCCACCGCGCGGCCCGCGCCCGACTCCCAGATCAACGTGACCGGCGAGCCCTTCAAGGGCACCGACGCCCAGGGCAACGTACGGGGCTTCGTGGACGCCCACGACCACATCATGTCCAACGAGGGCTTCGGCGGCCGGCTGATCTGCGGCAAGCCGTTCTCCGACCTCGGGGTGGCCGACGCGCTCAAGGACTGTCCCGAGCACTACCCGGACGGCAGCCTCGCGATCTTCGACTTCGTCACCAAGGGCGGTGACGGCAAACACGACCCCGACGGCTGGCCCACCTTCAAGGACTGGCCCGCCCACGACTCGCTGACCCACCAGCAGAACTACTACGCCTGGATCGAGCGGGCCTGGCGCGGCGGCCAGCGCGTCCTCGTCAACGACCTCGTCACCAACGGGGTGATCTGCTCGGTCTACTTCTTCAAGGACCGCAGCTGCGACGAGATGACCGCCATCCGCCTGGAGGCGAAGAAGAGCTACGACATGCAGGCCTTCGTCGACACGATGTACGGCGGCCCCGGCAAGGGGTGGTTCCGCATCGTCACCGACTCCGCTCAGGCCCGCGAGGTCATCAAGCAGGGGAAGCTCGCCGTGGTCCTCGGCGTCGAAACCTCCGAGCCGTTCGGCTGCAAGCAGATCCTGGACGTCGCGCAGTGCGGCAAGCAGGACATCGACCGCGGCCTCGACGAGCTGTACGACCTGGGCGTCCGCAGCATGTTCCTGTGCCACAAGTTCGACAACGCCCTGTGCGGGGTCCGCTTCGACGAGGGCGCGCTGGGAACCGCCATCAACGTCGGGCAGTTCCTGTCGACGGGAACCTTCTGGAAGACGGAGCAGTGCGCGGGCCCGCAGCACGACAATCCCATCGGGCTGGCTCCCGCGGCCGGCGCGGAGAAGGAGCTGCCGGCGGGCGTGACGGTGCCCTCGTACGCCGCGGGGGCCCAGTGCAACACCCGCGGTCTCACCGAGCTCGGTGACTACGCGGTGCGCGGCATGATGAAACGCAAGATGATGCTCGAGATCGACCACATGAGCGTGAAGGCGGCGGGCCAGGCCTTCGACATCCTCGAGACCGAGTCGTACCCCGGCGTGATCTCCTCGCACAGCTGGATGGACCTCGGCTGGACCGAGCGCCTCTACAAGCTCGGCGGTTTCGCCGCCCAGTACATGAGCGGCTCGGAGGCGTTCAGCGCGGAGGCCAAGCGGACGGATGCGCTCCGTGAGAAGTACGGCGTCGGCTACGGCTACGGCACCGACATGAACGGCGTCGGCGGCTGGCCCGGCCCGCGCGGCGCGAACGCGCCGACCCCGGTGACGTACCCGTTCCGCAGCACCGACGGCGGTTCCGTCATCGACAAGCAGACCACCGGCCTGCGCACGTGGGACCTCAACACCGACGGCGCCTCGCACTACGGCCTGGTGCCCGACTGGATCGAGGACATCCGGCTCGTCGGCGGACAGGGCGTCGTGGACGACCTGTTCAAGGGCGCCGAGTCCTACCTGCGCACCTGGGGTTCCTCCGAGCAGCACAAAGCGGGGGTGAACCTCGCGGCGCGCACGGCCTCCTCCGCGAGCTCCTCGGAATGGAACCCGTTCGTCAGCTACGCGCCCGGCCAGGCCGTGGACGGCGACAAGGGCAGCCGCTGGGCGAGCGACTGGAGCGACGACCAGTGGATCCGGTTCGACCTCGGTTCCGAGAACCTGGTCAAGCGGGTCACCCTCGACTGGGAGCGCGCGTACGGGAGGTCGTACCGCATCGAGGTCTCCACGGACGGGTCGAACTGGCAGACGGCCTGGTCCACGGCTTCCGGTGACGGCGGCCTGGACACGGCGCGGTTCGCGGGGGTCCCGGCCCGGTACGTACGCGTCCACGGAGCGGGACGCGGTACGCAGTGGGGTTACTCCCTGTACGAAGTCGGCGTATACAGCAGCTGACGGCGCCGGAAGGGGGGTGTCCCGGAGCCTGCCGGTTCCCGGACACCCCCCTTCCGGGGCAGCACCGGAGCGAGGGGGAAACGCACATGGCGCGGATGCCGTTGACCGACCGGCGCAGGCAGCTGACGGAGGCGGCGATCCGCGCGATGAGCCGCGACGGGGTGTCCAGGACGACGACCCGGTCCATCGCCGCCGAGGCGGGCGTGTCCCTGAGCGTCTTCCACTACTGCTTCGATTCCAAGCAGGCGCTGCTGGAATCGGTCATCGAGACGATCACCGGCCACTACGTGACGATCGTGAAGGCGGTGATCCTGCCCCGGGACACCCTCCGCGAAACCGTCCGGGCCGGCTTCCAGGCCTACTGGGACCACGTGGTGGCCAGCCCCGGCGAGCACATGCTGACCTACGAGCTCACCCAGTACGCGTTGCGTCAGCCCGGGTTCGAGCACCTGGCGCGTCGGCAGTACGAGCTGTACTGCGAGGCGTACGTCGAGCTGATCGAGGAGCTGCGGCGGACCACGCCGTTCGAACTGGGCGTGCCGGTGGACGTGCTGGCCCGTTACCTGGCGGCCGTGACGGACGGGGTGACGCTGAACTTCCTCGCCGTCGGCGACGAGAAGGCGGCCGCCGGGATCCTCGACCTGATCGCCGACCACGTGGCCGGGCTCGCCCGCGAGGCCTGACTGCGCGCGTACCCCGACGGACGGTCAGGCAGCGGCCCGGAAACCGACGTTCGAGGTTCCCCGGGGCTCAGCCCAGGGCCGGGTGGACCTCCGGATGTTCGTCCCACCAGGCCCGGTGGAAGGGGTTGTTGTCCACATTGGCCAGGTACGCGCGGGCGGCCGAGAGGTAGAAGAGCTCCGCCTGGCGGGCCGAGACCGTCGAGCGGTTCCAGGCGAGGCGGATGCGGCCCGTGATGGGCGCGCCGATCAGGGGGCGCATGACCGTGCCCGCCACCGCCGGTGCGGTGGGCTGGCTGAGGGAGACGACGCGGCCGGCGGAGATCAGGTCGTACTGCATCATCCGGTCGGTGATCCGGTAGCGCAGCGACGGAACGAATCCGGCCTTGGCGCAGGCCTCGACGAGCGCCTCGGGGCCGCCGTCGTCGTCCTCCACCAGCGTCATCCACTGCTCGTCGGCGAGGTCGGCGAGGTCGAGCGCCTCGAGCCGGGCCAGCCGATGGCATGCGGACATCCGGATGCAGAACGGCTCCTTGGTCACCAGGGTCCGGGCCAGGACTCCCGCGGGCAGCGGGACCTCGTGGTCGTTCACCTCTCCGTACGCGATGACGTCGTAGCGGCCCGCGCCGAGCATCCGCACCAGGGCCGTCACCGAGTCCTCCAGGTCCACGGTGATCTCCCGGCCGCCGAGCACCAGGTCCTGCCGTGCGATCAGGCCGTCGATCAGCACGAGCAGGATGCAGCCGAGGCGCAGTGGGGCGTCGGTCGTGCGGGCCCGCGTCTCGGCTCCGAGTGCGTCCATCTCGCTGAGCACCCGGCGGGCTTTGGCGAGGACGAACTGGCCCAGGGGGGTGGGTTCGACCCCGCGCCGGCCGCGGACGAAGAGCTCGCCCCCGGTGACCCGTTCGATCCTGCGCAGCTGGGCGGAGAGCGCCGGCTGGGAGACCCCCAGCATCCGTGCCGCGCCCCCCAGGCTGCCGGTCTCCGCTATCTGACAGACGGCTTGCAGATGTCTCAACTCCAGCTGCATCCCGGCAGCTTACGCAGCGTCATGCGCCCGCACCATAACGCCGGTCTTATGCCGGCAGGGATGTCCCGATCCCGTCATGGACACGCCCATACTCAGCCGCGAACAGCCGGATTCTCATGCCTTTCTCACCCCCCACACGATCGGAGTGGACTCTTGCAGCCCACCAGATGGATGGCCGTCGTCGCGGCCATGGCGCTGACCACGGGCCTCGCGGGCTCGCTGGCCGGCGCCGCTTCCGCCAACCAGGTCTCCGACCCGGCCCCCGGCCGGACCAAAGCCGAGCGGGCCGTCGCCGCGGCGGACGCGGCCGTGCGCAGCGGCCTCGACGCTTTGGTCAACTCCCCCGACCAGCAGTACGACCGGCGCCTGGTCACCCCCTGGGTGCAGGACCTGTACTCGGTCGCGTACGAGCGCAGCTACCGCGGCCTGCCGGTCGTCGGCGGCGACGCGGTGGTCCTCGCCGACGGCGAGGGCCGGGTCCGCGCCCTCCAGTCGGCCTCCTCGACCGTCATCGACGTGGCCGTCACCCCGTCGGTCACGGCGCGGGCGGCCGAGAGCACCGCGCGCGGCGAACTGTTCAAGACCGAGCAGGTGGCGCAGAGCGGCCGGCTCGTCGTCAAGCTCAAGGACGACAAGCCCGTCCTGGCCTGGGAGACCGTCCTCGTCGGCCGGACCCGTACGGCGCCCAGCAAGCTGCACGTCTTCGTGGACGCGCGCACCGGCAAGGTCGTCGACCGCTTCGACGAGGTGGTCGCGGGCACCGGCAACAGCAAGTGGAACGGCCCCAACCCGCTGACCATCGACACCACCGCGTCCGGTGGCACGTACTCCTTGCGCGACCCGAACCGGGCCGGTCTGAGCTGCGCCGACTACAGCTCCGGCACGGTCTTCTCGAAGTCTTCGGACTCCTGGGGCACGGGCAACCCCACCTCCAAGGAGACCGGCTGCACGGACCTGATGTTCGCGGCCCAGAAGCAGTGGGACATGCTGAGCCAGTGGCTCGGCCGCAACGGCGTCAACGGCAGCGGCCGCAGCTTCCCGGGCAAGGTCGGCCTCGGCGACCTGAACGCGTACTGGGACGGCAGCTCGGTGACCATCGGGCACAACCAGGCCAACGAGTGGATCGCCGGCGTGGACGTGGTGGCCCACGAGTACGGGCACGCCATCGACTCCAACACCCCGGGCGGGACCAGCGGGCAGGAGGCCGGGCTCGGCGAGGCCACCGGTGACATCTTCGGCGCGCTGACCGAGGCGTTCATCAACGAGCCCTCCCCGTACGACGTTCCGGACTACACCGTCGGCGAGATGATCAACCTCGTGGGCAACGGGCCGATCCGGAACATGTACAACCCGCCGGCCGTCAACAACGACCCGGCCTGCTACAGCTCCTCGATACCGGGTACCGAGGTGCACGCGGCCGCCGGCCCGCTGAACCACTGGTTCTACCTGCTCGCCGAGGGCACCAGCCCGGGCGGCGGCAAGCCGAACAGCAGCACCTGCAACCAGTCCACGCTGACCGGCGTGGGCGTGCAGAACGCCGGCAAGATCTTCTACGGCGGCATGCTGCTGAAGACCTCCAGCATGTCCTACAAGAAGTACCGGACGGCGACGCTGAGTTCCGCCAAGACGCTGGACGCCACCTGCAACCTGTTCAACAAGACCAAGGGCGCCTGGGACGCCATCAGCGTGCCCGCCCAGAGCGCCGACCCGACCTGCACCCCGAGCGGCCAGAACAGCGACTTCTCGCTCGCGCTGAGCCCGTCCTCGGGCACCGCCCAGCAGGGCGCCTCGGTCACCACCACCGTGAGCACCGCGATCTCCCAGGGCACGGCCCAGCAGGTGACCCTCACCGCGTCCGGCCTGCCGGCCGGGGTGAGCGCCTCCTTCAACCCGGCCACCGTGCAGTCCGGCCAGTCCTCGACGCTGACCCTGACCGCCTCGTCCAGCGCGGCTCCCGGGACCTCGACCGTCGTCGTCAAGGGGCAGGGCAGCAGCCTCTCGCACACGGTCGACTACGCGCTCACCGTCGGCGGCACCACCCCCGGCCCGGGCGCGCCGAACATCGACGTGGCGGCCGTCCAGGCGCACTTGACCCAGCTGAACACGATCGCCTCCCAGAACGGCGGCAACCGCCGTGCGGGCAGCGCCGGCTACACGCAGTCCGTGGCGTACGTCAAGGGCAAGCTGCAGGCCGCCGGTTACACGGTGACCGAGCAGAACTGCACCTCCTGCACCTACCCGTCGAACAACCTGATCGCGGACTGGCCCGGCGGCCCCGCCGACCAGACGATCATGTTCGGCGCGCACCTCGACAGCGTCTCGGCGGGTCCGGGCATCAACGACAACGGCTCGGGCTCCGCGACCCTGCTGGAGAACGCGCTGGCCCTCGCCCAGAAGAACCCGACGATGACCAAGCACGTGCGCTTCGCCTGGTGGACGGACGAGGAGCAGGGCCTCAACGGCTCGGAGTTCTACGTCA
This sequence comes from Streptomyces sp. ISL-66, assembly GCF_018614135.1. Classification (GTDB taxonomy): domain Bacteria; phylum Actinomycetota; class Actinomycetes; order Streptomycetales; family Streptomycetaceae; genus Streptomyces. Next base: position 18,208 of record NZ_JAGGOW010000134.1, on the reverse strand, counting down.
ACCAGCTCAGCAGCACGCAGAAGTCGGCCATCAAGGCCTACTACAACTTCGACATGGTCGGCTCGACCAACGGCGGCTACTTCATCAACAACCTCAACTCCACCGCCGCCGCGCCGCTCAAGGCTTACTGGACCTCGCTGAACCTCGCCCCCGAGGAGAACGTCGAGGGCCAGGGCCGCAGTGACGACTACTCCTTCCAGCAGGGCGGCATCCCCACCTCCGGCTACGCCGCCGGCGCCAGCGCCCGCAAGACCTCGGCGCAGGCCGCCAAGTGGGGCGGCACCGCGAACGCGGCGTACGACTCCTGCTACCACAGCTCCTGCGACACCACGAACAACATCAGCCCGACCGTCCTCGACCGCAGCGCCGACGGCGTCGCCTACACGGTCTGGAACCAGGCCGTCGGCGGGACCACCCCCGGCCCCGACTTCTCGATCAGCGCCTCCCCGGCCACCGGCAGCGCGAACCCGGGCGGCAGCGCCACCTCGACCATCAACACCGCCACCGTCAGCGGCGCCGCCCAGACCGTCGCCCTGTCCGTGACCGGCGCCCCCTCCGGCGTGACGGCGAGCCTCAGCCCCACCTCCGTCCAGTCCGGCAGCTCCTCGACGCTCTCCGTACAGGTCGGCGCGAACACCGCGCCCGGCACGTACACCCTGACCGTCACCGGCACGGGCTCCGTCAGCCACACCACCACCTACTCCCTGACCGTCGGGGGCGGCGGCACCTGCACCCCGCGCCAGCTCGTCGCCAACGGCGGCTTCGAGAGCGGCACCAGCCCGTGGACGTCCACCGCGGGCGTCATCACCAACCAGGCCGGCCAGACCCCGCACGGCGGCTCGTACAAGGCCTGGCTGAACGGCTACGGCCAGACCCACACGGACAGCGCGTCGCAGTCCGTGACCGTCCCGGCGGGCTGCTCCTCGTACCAGCTCGGCTTCTACCTGCACATCGACACCGACGAGACCGAGAACACCGTCTACGACCAGTTCACGGTCTCGGTGGGCGGCCAGACGCTGGAGACCCTGTCCAACGTGAACGCGGCCTCCGGCTACCAGCTCAAGACGTACGACGTCTCCCGGTTCGCCGGCCAGACGGTCACCCTGAAGTTCCAGGGCGTGGAGGACCCCTCGCTCCAGACGTCCTTCGTCGTGGACGACGTCACCCTCCAGGTGAGCTGACGCCCGCGGCACCCTAAGCCCCCCGGGCGGCACCCGCTCCGGCCACACGGCCGGGGCGGGTGCCGCCCGGCCGTGTGCGGTGTGCGCGGGCCGATCCGTACGCCGCGGACGGTCAGCCGCCGTCGCGGACCGCGACGATGCCGTTGAAGACGCCCACGTACGCCGTGCCGTCGGGGCCGAGGGTGATCGGGGCCCAGTTGTTGTCGTACAGCGGGCCCGTGCCGGTCAGCTGCCGCCAGCGGCGCTCGCCGGTGCGGAAGTCCACCGCCGTCAGGTACCAGGCGTCGATCCCCCAGAAGTTCGGCTCCTTCTCGTAGAAGTAGAGCAGCCCGTTCGCGGTGGAGAGCTTCGGGACGACGGAGGGCGAGCGGATCGCGCTCTGCCAGACCGTGTCGCAGCCGCTGCCGTCGGCGCGGACGTCGATGCGGCTGACGCCGCCGACGACCGACTTTCCGAGGACGAGCGACGTGACGTTCTCGTAGCCGTAGTTGTTCTCGACGACGATGCTGTTGCCCCAGGTGATCAGGGAGTTGTCGGTGGTCGAGGCGCCCGAACCGAAGACCGGGACCTTGCACACCAGACGCTGGTCGGCGGGCACGTCCACGCCCCGCTCGTAGACCAGGACGTTCATCCGGTCGTCGGCGTTGTCGGTGATCGCGACATAGCCGTCGCCGAAGAGGTCCGGGGTGGTGCCCGAACCCTGGTTGACGGAGCCGGGCTTGGTTCCCGTTCCGCGGTCGTACGTCTGGCGCCACTGCGCGACGGGGACGCCGTCGGCGTCGGTGCGGAAGCTGTAGAGCGCGTGGTCGGTGACGATGGAGACGCCGTCCTCGGCCACCGAGAAGGAGTTCTGGATCTCTTCCCCCGCCAGCTGGACCGAGCGGATCCGCGAGGTCGCCGGGTCCACGGTGCCGACGCGGCCCTGGCGGGTGACCCACCAGATGCGGCCGTCCCAGTCGGGCATCACCGAGGTGACGGGGTCACAGGTGCCGGTGGGCCACAGGTTGGTCCAGTCGACGCAGTCGTGCGGGACCTGACCGGTGAGGTCCCAGTCGTCCTCGACCTCGAACTGCCAGCTTCCGTCCGGCTTCTGGACGTGGGAGAGCCGCAGGACGTGCTGGCGGGAGTCGGCCAGCACCGCCCGGTCCTGGTCGTCCAGGTAGAAGTAGGCGCCGCCCGAGGTGTCCTTGAAGATCTTGGAGAAGTCCAGCGAGGTGATCGCCTGGACCGTCGAGGAGCGCTGCGGGAGCTGGTACTCCGCGAGCGTGGCGAGCGTACGGGGGTCCAGCAGTTTGACCTTGAATCCGCCGAAGGTGCCGCACACGGTGACCAGCCGCCCGGCCGAGTCGAAGGTGGCGGTGGCGCATTCGCCGCCGAGGGTGGCGATCTTCTCGCTGGTCACCCGCGGGTTCTTGCCGAGCGGCCCGGACCAGGGGGAGGTGGCGCTGCCGGCAGCGTCGGAGTGCATCCCGCTGCGGCCGTTGGGCGCGAGAAAGGGGTGCTGCGGCGGGGCTTCGCCGGGCAGCGGGGCGGCCGCCGCGGGGCCGCCGTCGTAGTGGCTGACCAGGCGGTGGCCGGGGGCCCGGGGTATCTCCTCGGCGGCGGCGGACGGGACCCCGTACACCACCGCGCAGGCGGCGAGGGCCGGCGCCACAGCGCAGTTCAGCGCTCTTCGGAACATCCGGACTTCCTCCGTTGTCTTCGGCTTCGGCTTCGGCTTCGGCTCTATTGACAGTGCGTATGACATCGCGCCGCGGCCAGACGCTAGATCGCACTGCCCGAGGAGTCCATGGAAGAGCCGGATGATTCACGAAGGCGCAACAGTCGATCACCGCGCGCGGGACGGCGGGAGCCGCCGGCCTACGGCTTGAACCCGCCGACCACTTCGGCCGTGGCCGAGAAGCCGTTGTGGATGGTCGCGGCCAGGCTGCTGCTCGCGAGGTAGAACCCGAGCATGACGCAGACGAGCGCGTGCGACAGCTTGAGGCCGCCGCCGCGCATGAAGATCCACGCGAGGACGAGGAGCAGGACGACGACGGAGAGGGAGATCACCATCGGAACACCTCCTTACGCCGCGCCATGGTGGCGCAGGAGGAGGACTCTTCGAGCGAAACCGGCGTCCGCCAAACGGGTGTTGACCGTCCGTGACCGATGCCCGGTCCTTGACGATCTCGCGCGCAGAGGTCTTGCCCGGCCACCGCGCGACGTGCCATATATGTCTAGACCTTTACGAGGAGCGAAGCCGGGAGAGCCGGAAAGCCGGAGGAAGGGGGCACCCGCCGTGCGCGACCCCGCAGCAGGCCCCGCACGGGCGTCCGCACGGCCCACCACGCGGCCCTCGCCCCCGGCCGCACGCCGGACCCCGCTCGCCGCCCTCGTCCGTGCCCGGGCCCTCACCCGGGCTTTGACCCTCGCCCGCACCCTGGTCCTCGCCCTGGCCCTCGCGGCAGCCGCCCTGACCGCGTGCTCCGCCGCCGACACCACGCCACCGCCCGCCCCCGGCGGGCTCACCGCCCAGGCGGGCAGCGCCACTTCGGTCCACGTCATGTGGGGCCCGCCCGCGCCCGCCGACGGGGTGGCGGCCTTCCTGGTGTTCCAGGCGGACCGCCTGGTCCGCGAGCTTCCCGCCGACAAGACGATGGTGGACGTCACCGGCCTCACCCCGCGGACCGCCTACGGGTTCACCGTCCGGGCCCGGGACAGCGCCGGGAACACCTCGGCGCCCAGCGCGGCCGCATCGGCCACCACCCCGGCCGCCCGGGCCGAGGACCGCGGGGCCCCGGCGGCCCCGCCCAGTACGGCGGGCCGCGCGCTCGGGCCCACCTCGGCCCGGCTGACCTGGGCCCCGGCCTCCGATGACACGGGCGTCACCGCCTACGACGTCTACCAGGGGGCGGCCCGGATCCACACGGTCGGCCCCGGCGCGACCGGGACGACCTTGGAGGGCCTCCAGCCGGACACCCTGTACGCCTTCACCGTCCGGGCGCGGGACGGCGCCGACAACTCCTCCCCCGACGGACCGCCGGTGGACGTGACCACCCCGGCCGGACCGGGGCAGCGACCGGACACCGCCCCCCGCGAGTTCACGGCGGCCGCCTCGGCGGGCGCGGTCACCCTGTCCTGGACCGCACCGCCGACCGGGCGGGAAACCAGCGAGTACGAGCTCTACGTCAACGGGCGGCCCACCACCGTCATCCAGTTCGGCGCGGGCGCGGTCCCGGCCGGCCGGGCCGAGCACCGCCTCGCGGTCACCGAACCGGCAGGCACCGTATGGACGGTGAAACTGCGGGCGCGGCTGCCCGACGGCAACTGGGGAGCCTTCTCCGAGGAACGGCGGATCACGCTCGCCCAGCCGGACCCCGTCCCGTCGATCTGACCCGAAGGACACTGCGGCGGACGAAGTTGGCGCACAATACATGCGTGTTCGGTGAGTACTCGGTCAACAACAATCAGGCAGATTCCTCAGGTGGCGCCCCTGAGCCAGACTCTGGCGCCGTGCCGGGAAACCTGCCGCCGGAGACGGCGAGCTTCGTGGGCCGCGCGCACGAACTCGGCCTCCTTCGCGAACTGCTGGGCGGGCAACGGCTCGTCACCCTCACGGGCGTCGGCGGCGTCGGCAAGTCCAGGCTGGCCCTGCGCGCCGCCGGGGACCCGCGCCGGCGTCCCCGCGACGGCGTCTGGTGGGTGGAGCTCTCCCCGCTGCGCGACGGCGACCTGCTCACCACCACCGTCGCGCACGCCATCGGTCTCGCCAACCAGTCCCCGCACCCCCTCGACGAGGAACTGTGCGCCTGGATGGCCGACAAGGAACTGCTGATCGTCCTCGACACCTGCGAGCACCTCGTCGCCGCGTGCCGCCACCTCGTGGGTGAACTCCTGCAGTCCGCCCCCGGCTTGACCGTGCTGGTCACCTCCCGCGAGCCGCTCGGCTGCCCCGGCGAGCAGGTGGTCGAAGTCAGCCCGCTCCCGTGCGACGGGCCCGACAGCGACGCCCTCGCCCTCTTTCGGTCCCGGGCGCTCGCCGCCACCCCGCAGGCCGAGGACGCCTTCGCGGACCCGGCCCGGGCGGCCGTCGCCGCGGAGGTGTGCCGCCGCCTCGACGGGATCCCGCTCGCCCTCGAACTGGCCGGTGCGCGCATGCGGCTCTGGACCCTGGAGCAGATGGCGGACCGCCTCGGCGTCCGCTTCGACCTGTTGGCCGACACCTCCGCGCCCCGGGAGCCCCGGCACCAGACCATGCGGACGGCGATCGGCTGGAGCCACGAGCTGTGCGAGCCCCTCGAACGGCTGCTGTGGGCCCGGCTCTCGGTCTTCACCGGGGACTTCGACATCGCCGCGGCGCGGTCGGTCTGCTCGGGCGGCCCGCTGCCCGCGGTGCGCGTGGAGCGGGTGCTCGCGGGCCTGGTCGCCAAGTCGGTGGTGCGGTGCACGCGCGAGCGCGGCGCGGGCGCCCGCTACCGGCTGCTGGACACGATCCGCGAGTACGGACAGGACTGGCTGGCGGAGCTCGGCGAGGTGCGGGTCCTCGCCGACCGCCACGCCCACTGGTACGCGGCGCTCTCCCAAGCCGCCGACCGGGGCTGGATGGGCCCGTCCCAAGTGGACTGGTACCTCAGGATGACGGCGGAGCACGCGCAGTTGCGCACCGCCTTGGAGCACCTGCTCCGCTGCGACCCTACGGCGGCCCTGGAGACGGCCGGGGCGCTGTGGTTCTTCTGGTTCTCGTGCGGGCACGTACAGGAGGGCCGGGCCTTCCTGGAGCGGGCCCTGAAGCAGGCCTCGCCCGCGGGAGCCGCGTACACCCAGGCCCAGTGGGCGCTCGGGCTCACCGCGCTGCTCCAGGGCGAACTGGAGACGGCCGAGGCGGTCGGCGAGGAGTGCACCCGCTCCGCGGCCGCCCTGGCCGACCCGGAGCCGGAGCTGCGCGCGGCCTACCTGCTCGCGGTGGCGGTGCTGATGCCCGGCGATCCCCTACGGGCCCTCGCGCTCGTCGGCCCCCGGGCCCGCGCGGGCCACGGCGGCCGCCCCACGGGCCCCGGCTGGCTGCTGTGCCGGCTGGCCACCGGCTACGCCCTGTGCGACCTCGGGCGCTTCCAGGAGGCCCTGCTGGAGGCCCAGGGCCTGCGCGAGGCGTGCGCCGAGCTCGGCGAGCGCTGGCTGCGGACGTACGCGGACTACATCCTGGCCTTCGCGTCCTTCGGGCTCGGCCACCACGCGGAGGCGGCCCGGCACGCGCGGGCGATGCTGTCGGGCAAGCGGCTGCTGGGCGACCGCTTCGGGATGGCGCTCGGCCTCGACCTGCTCGCGGCGGCCGTGGCGGCCATGGGCGACGGCGAACTGGCGGCGCGGCTGCTGGGCACGGGGCACGCGTGGTGGCGCACGGTGGGCAGGCCTCAGATGGGCTCGCCCTCACTGACGGCGCTGCGCGACGAGGGCGAACGGCAGGCCAGGGCGGCGATCGGCGACGAGGCCTACGAGAGCGCCTTCCTGGGCGGTGCCGCGGCGCCCACCGGCTGAGGCCCGGCCGCTGGGCGTCACCGATCCGGCTCCGGTCCTCGCGTCAGTACGGGAGGGGCCTGCCCGACGGGGTGCGCAGGTCCAGGTCTCGGGGTGCGGGCTTGGGGACGGGCTTGCGGATCAGCTGCTGGCGCATGCTGCCTCCTGGCTCAGACCAGGGCCGGGCGGCGGGGTTCCACCGTTCGGCCGTCGGGGAGCAGTTCGCCGGTGTCGTCGAACACGACGGCGCCGTTGCAGAGCAGGTTCCAGCCTTGTTCAGGGTGGAAGGCCACGGTGCGGGCGGCGTCGTGATCGGCGCTTTCGGCCGTAGGGCAGGGGGGCTGGTGGGAGCACATGGCGCACCTCCTCGCAGAGTGGGGCGGGAGGGCCGGTGGTCACCCGGTCGAATCCGCGATCCACGGTGGCGGTGAGTATCGCTGATCGCCACCCCTGGGCGGAACCCATATTCGCCGTCCAGTTCAGGGTGTGTATGCCCGATTACGATGCGCTCATGCCCGCTATCCGGATCATTCGCCGAACTCCTGCGGAAACGGCGCGTACGCCGGCGCCCCCGCACACCGCGAGGTGTCCGGGGGCGCCGGCGCCGCGAGCCCGGGTCAGCGGATGGGCATGTCCGAGATGGTGCGGGCGATCACCAGACGCTGGATCTCGCTGGTGCCCTCGAAGATGGTGTAGATCGCGCTGTCCCGGTGCATGCGCTCCACCGGGTACTCGCGGGTGAATCCGTTGCCGCCGAGGATCTGGATCGCCTGCCCGGTGACCTTCTTGGCGACCTCGCTCGCGAAGAGCTTGGACATCGAGCCCTCCGCCGAGGTGAAGGGCTTGCCGGCGACGGCCATCCAGGAGGCCCGCCACACCAGCAGCCGGGCCGCGTCGATGGAGGTCCGCATGTCGGCGAGCTGGAAGGCGACGCCCTGGTTGTCGATGATCGGCCGGCCGAACTGCGTACGGGTCTTCGCGTAGTCCAGCGCCACCTCGTAGGCGGCGCGCGCCGTGCCCACGGCCATGGCGCCGACGGCGGGGCGGGAGGCCTCGAAGGTGGCCATGGCCGCGTTCTTCACGCGCTCTCCGCCGCCCGCCCGGGCCCGCTCGCGGGCCCGCGCGAGGCGCTCGTCCAGCTTGTCCTTGCCGCCGAGCAGGCAGGAGCCGGGGATCCGGCAGTCCTCCAGGACCACCTCGGCGGTGTGCGACGCGCGGATGCCGTGCTTCTTGAACTTCTGGCCCTGGGAGAGGCCGGGGGTGTTCGGCGGCACGATGAAGGAGGCGTGGCCCTTGGTGCCGAGCTCGGGGTCGACGACGGCCACGACGATGTGGACGTTGGCGATGCCGCCGTTGGTCGCCCAGGTCTTGGTGCCGTTGAGGACCCATTCGTCCTTGGCCTGGTCGTAGACGGCGCGGGTGCGCATGGCGCCGACGTCGGACCCGGCGTCGGGCTCGGAGGAGCAGAAGGCGGCGACCTTCACGTCGTCGGGGGTGCCGTACATCTGCGGGATCCAGGTCCCGATCTGCTCCTCGGTGCCGTTGGCGACGACGCCGATGGCGGCGAGTCCGGTGCCGACGATGGACAGCGCGATGCCCGCGTCGCCCCAGAACAGCTCCTCCATGGCCATCGGGATGCCGAGGCCGGTCGGGTCGAAGAACTGCTGGGCGTAGAAGTCGAGCGAGTAGATGCCGACCTTCGCGGCTTCCTGGATGACGGGCCACGGAGTCTCTTCGCGCTCGTCCCATTCCGCGGCGGCGGGGCGGATCACGTCGGCGGCGAAGCCATGGATCCAGTCCCGTACCTGCTTCTGGTCGTCGTTGAGCTCCATGGTGAACTCCGCCATGTCCCCTCCAGTTTTCGTGTCGCAACGTCCGCACCATCAGTTACCAACGGTAACCCTTACGGTGATCCCAGTGTGTTACCGGCCGGTAAGCACTGTCAAGCAGCGCCGATGCCGTGCCTCCGATGAGATCGCCGGGGTGGGTGGGGTGTTACGTTGCGTGGGCGTCACGCACATCGCAAGGGCGGGGAGAGAACACGTTGGAGACCACACAGCAGGCCGGCGAACCGGGAGCGGGCGAGCGCCGTCGGCGGGAGCTGCTGGAGGCTGCCGACCGGGTCGTCCTCCGGGACGGCCCGAAGGCGTCCATGAACGCGATCGCGGCGGAGGCAGGCATCACCAAGCCGATCCTCTACCGCCACTTCGGCGACAAGGCGGGCCTCTACCAGGCCCTCGCCGTCCGCCACACGGACGGCCTGCTCGACTCGCTGCGCGCGGCGCTGGACGCCCCCGCGCAGCGGCGCAGCCGGGTGGAGGCCACGCTCGACACCTATCTCGCGGCCATCGAGGCCCGCCCGCAGGTCTACCGCTTCCTCATGCATCCCGCCGAGGACACCCAGACCACGGAGCGCGGTTTCGACGTGGGCCTGCACTCGGCCCCGCTACTGCGCCGCCTCGGCGAGGAACTGGCGCAGGTGATCGGTGAGCGCGTGGACCTCGGCCCCGGCGGCGAACGCCTGGCCCGGATCTGGGGGCACGGCATCGTCGGCATGATGCACGCGGCGGGCGACTGGTGGCTCGGCGAGCGCCCGTGCGAGCGCGCGGAGCTGGTCGCCGGCCTGACCGACCTGCTGTGGGGCCGCCTGGCCACGGCCGGCAACCGCGCTGACGGCCCCGGCTTCTGAGGCCCCGGCGCCCGTGAGGGGGCCCGGCTCATCAGGGCCGGGTTCACTCCCCCAGCGCGTGGATCCCCGCGGCGCCCCAGTCCGTCTTGCGGATCTGCCGGCGCAGCTTGCGGGCCCGCAGCCCCGTCACCCGGTCCGCGTAGACGGTTCCGGTCAGGTGGTCGCACTCGTGCTGGAGGCACCGGGCGAAGAAGCCGGTCCCCAGGATCCGCACCGGCGCCCCGTCCGAGGTGACGCCTTCGACCACGGCCTGGTCGAAACGGAGCGTGCCCGCCTCCAGGCCCGGCAGGGACAGGCAGCCCTCGGGGCCGGCGTACTCCTCCCCGTCGGTGCGCACCAGGCGCGGGTTGACCACGTGTCCGACGTGCCGGACGTCCTCGTCGTCGGGGCAGTCGTAGACGAACACCCGTTGCCCGACGCCGATCTGGTTCGCGGCGAGGCCGACGCCCTGGGCGGCGTACATCGTGGCGAACATGTCCTCGATGAGCCGGTCGAGAGCCGGTCCGAACTCGGTGACCTCCGCGCAAGCGGAATGGAGCACCGGGTCGCCCAGCAGGCTCATGGTGCGGACGATGCCGGAGGTACCGGGGAGGGGGCGCTGTCGCATGGCCGTAAGGGTACGACGGGCGACTATATGAGGAGATCTTCGGCGGACCGGGGGCGCCGCGGTCGGGGCGCGGGCCGGTACTGGATAGGCTGGGGGCGACCGACGCAAGGAGGACAAGGGACGATGGCAGGCAACACAGAGCCGCTTTCGCCGCGGGCCAAGCTGGCCGTGACGGCGGGCAAGGCCGCAGCGGCGGTGTCGCGGGCCGCGGGACGCGGAAGCGGATCGGTGATCGGGGGCAAGGTCGCGCTCAAGCTCGACCCCGATCTTCTCGGCGCGCTGGCGCAGCATCTCGACGTCGTCCTCGTCTCGGCGACGAACGGCAAGACCACGACGACCCGGCTGATCGCGGAAGCCCTGCGGGCCAGCGGTCCGGTCGTCTCCAACGCGCTGGGCGCGAACATGCCCGCGGGCATCACCTCCGCCCTGGCGGGCGGTTCGGACGCCCGTTACGGCGTCATCGAGGTGGACGAGAAGTACCTGGCCGGAGTGGCCCGCGACGTCACCCCCAAGGTGATCGCCCTGCTCAACCTCTCCCGCGACCAGCTGGACCGCGCCGCCGAGACCCGCATGCTCGCGGAGAAGTGGCGCGAGGGCCTCTCGGGCTCCAAGGCGGTGGTCGTCGCGAACGCGGACGACCCGCTGATCGTGTGGGCGGCCTCTTCCTCGCAGAACGTGGTGTGGGTGGCCGCCGGCCAGGAGTGGAAGGACGACGCCTGGTCGTGCCCCTCCTGTGGCGGCGTCATGCAGCGCCCGGGCGACGACTGGTTCTGCGGCGAGTGCGGTTTCCGGCGCCCCACCCCGAGTTGGGTGCTCTCCGGCGACCACGTGCTCGACCCGCACGGCAGCGCCTGGCCGATCAGCCTCCAGCTGCCGGGCCGCGCCAACAAGGCCAACGCGGCCATCTCGGCCGCCGTCGCCGCCGTCTTCGGTGTTCCGCCGCAGGTGGCGCTGGAGCGGATGTACCAGGTGCAGGCCGTCGCCGGCCGCTACGACGTGGTGAGCTTCCAGGGCCGGGAACTGCGGCTGCTGCTCGCCAAGAATCCGGCGGGCTGGCTCGAGACGTTCTCGCTGATCGACCCGCCGCCGACCCCGGTGATCCTGTCGGTGAACGCCCGCGGTGCGGACGGCACCGACACCTCCTGGCTGTGGGACGTGGACTACCCGCGCCTGGCCGGCCACCCGATCTTCGTGATCGGCGACCGCAAGCTCGACCTCGCGGTCCGCCTCGAGGTCGCGGGCCTGGACTTCCGGGTGTGCGAGACCCTCGACGAGGCCGTGCAGCTGGCGCCGCCCGGACAGATCGAGCTGATCGCCAACTACACCGCCTTCCAGGACGTGCGCCGCCGCGTCGGCAACTAGCACCCATAAGGAAAAGAGCATGAGCGACAACAGCCTGCGTCTGGTGTGGGTCTATCCCGACCTGCTCAGCACGTACGGAGACCAGGGCAACGCCCTCGTCGTCGAGCGCCGGGCCCGCCGGCGCGGCCTGGACGTGCAGCGCGTGGACGTGCGCAGCGACCAGCCGATCCCCACCTCGGGCGACATCTACCTGATCGGCGGCGGCGAGGACCGGCCGCAGCGCCTGGCCGCGGAGCGGTTGCTGCGCGACGGCGGTCTGGAGCGGGCCGTCTCGAACGGGGCGATCGTCTTCTCCGTCTGCGCCGGGTACCAGATCCTGGGCCAGGAGTTCGTCAACGACGTCGGCGAGCGCCAGGAGGGCCTCGGCCTGCTGGACGTGGTGACGGTGCGCGGCGAGGGCGAGCGGTGCGTCGGCGACGTCCTCGCGGACATCGACCCGCAGCTCGGCCTGCCACAGCTCACCGGCTTCGAGAACCACCAGGGCGTCACGCACCTCGGCCCGACGGCGAAGCCGTTCGCCCGCACCCGGCTCGGCCGGGGCAACGGCACCGGCGACGGCACCGAAGGCGCGTACAACGACACGGTGTTCGGCACCTACATGCACGGTCCCGTGATGGCGCGCAACCCGCAGATCGCGGACCTGCTGCTGAAGCTGGCCCTCGACGTGAACGCGCTGCCGCCCATCGACGACCGCTGGTACGAGGCGCTGCGCGCCGAGCGCATCGCGGCGGCCACGCAGCCCGCGTAGCTCTCGTAGCCCGCGTAACCCGCGTAGCCTCCACCGGCACCCGCCGCGACCCGGCGTTCGGCCCGGATTCCCCTCGGGGATTCCAGGCCGACGTGTTTTCGTACGGCTGACCTGACCAGCATGTGGAGGATGGTTCAGTCCACCGGGGATCGACTTGTAGGGTGCAGGGTAGTTCCAACCGGACGACGTGGTCCGGTCATCGGCCCACGTTGCAAAGGTCCTCCCTGCCATGCGCATAGGTGTCCTCACTTCCGGAGGCGACTGCCCCGGCCTCAATGCCGTCATCCGCTCCGTCGTGCACCGCGCCGTCGTCGACCACGGTGACGAGGTCATCGGCTTCCACGACGGCTGGCGCGGTCTGCTGGAGTGCGACTACCGCAAGCTCGACCTCGACGCCGTGAGCGGCATCCTGGCCCGCGGCGGCACGATCCTGGGCTCTTCCCGGGTCCAGCCCGCCCATCTGCGCGACGGCGTGGAGCGGACCCGCGGCCACGTCGCCGACCTCGGTCTGGACGCCATCATCCCGATCGGCGGCGAGGGCACCCTGAAGGCCGCCAACCTGCTCTCGCAGGGTGGCCTGCCGATCGTCGGCGTCCCGAAGACCATCGACAACGACATCGCCTCGACCGACGTCACCTTCGGTTTCGACACCGCCGTCGGCGTGGCCACCGAGGCGCTGGACCGGCTGAAGACGACCGCCGAGTCCCACCAGCGCGTGATGGTCGTGGAGGTCATGGGCCGCCACACCGGCTGGATCGCCCTGCACTCGGGCATGGCGGCCGGCGCGCACGCGATCGTCGTGCCGGAGCGCCCCTTCGACATCGAGGAGCTGACGACGATCGTCGGCGAGCGCTTCTCACAGGGCAAGCGGTTCGCGATCGTCGTGGTCGCCGAGGGCGCCAAGCCCGCCGCGGGCAGCTCGATGGCCCTCGAAGAGGGCGGCACCGACGTGTACGGGCACGAGCGCTTCGCCGGGATCGGCAACCGGCTCGCCGTCGAGCTGGAGGACCGGCTCGGCAAGGAGGCCCGCCCCGTCATCCTGGGCCACGTCCAGCGCGGCGGCACACCCACCGCGTACGACCGGGTCCTCGCCACCCGCTTCGGCTGGCACGCGGTGGAGGCGGCGCACCGGGGCGAGTTCGGGATGCTGACGGCGCTGCGCGGTACGGACATCGAGATGGTGCCGCTCGCCGACGCGGTACAGACGCTGAAGACCGTTCCGGCCGAGCGGTACGCCGAGGCGCAGAACGTTCTGTGATTCTGTGATTCTGTGATCTTTCCCCTTTTCCACGTGTCACTCCCGTAATGGCCGCCCCCGGACGATTTCGCGTCCGGGGGCGGCACTACTGTGGTGGGGCACCACGGGTCAAGGGAGTGAAGAGATTGAGTTACCTCGCGCACGCCGGCATGGACATGGACATGGACCTGCCGCCCTTCACCCTCGAGCGCGGGCTGGAGTTCTCCTTCGACGCCTTCTTCCTGATCGGCTCGCTCGTGGGCCTGGCCCTGTACGGGTGGGGCGTGGTGCGACTGCGCCGGCGCGGCGACTCCTGGCCGGTCGGCCGGGCGATCGCCTTCACCATCGGCGTACTGACCGTGATGCTGGTGATGTGCACCGGGCTGAACGACTACGGCATGGTCATGTTCAGCGTGCACATGGTGCAGCACATGGTGATCAGCATGCTCACCCCGATCCTGCTGCTGCTCGGCGCGCCCGTGACGCTGGCGCTGCGCGCCCTGCCGCCGGCCGCCCGCGGGAGCAAGGGGCCGCGCGAGCTGCTGCTGATGCTGCTGCACAGCCGCTACATGAAGGTGATCACCCATCCGGTGTTCACGATCCCGATGTTCATCGCGAGCCTCTACGGCCTGTACTTCACCCCGCTCTTCGACTTCCTCATGGAGTCGAAGACCGGGCACATCGCGATGATGGTGCACTTCCTCGCCGTCGGCCTCGCCTTCTTCTGGCCGATCATGGGCGTGGACCCGGGCCCGCACCGACCCGGCTACGTGATGCGCATGCTGGAGCTGTTCGCCGGGATGCCCTTCCACGCCTTCTTCGGCATCGCGCTGATGATGGCCAGCCAGCCGATGATCAAGACGTACGCGAACCCGCCGGCTTCCCTCGGCATCGACCCGCTGCTCGACCAGCAGTGGGGCGGCGGCATCGCCTGGGCCTTCAGCGAGATCCCCTCCGTGCTGGTGCTGATCGCGCTCGTCTACCAGTGGTACCACTCGGAGCAACGGGCCGCGAAGCGCTCCGACCGGGCCGAGGACCGCAACGGGGACCAGGAGCTGGCGGCCTACAACTCCTATCTCGCCTCTCTTCAGGCGCGTGGGCAGTAGCGGAGTACCCCTTTCGCGCGCCACCATGGGGCATGACCGGATCCGTGAAGGCGATGGCCGTGATGACCTTCGCCGCTCTGGTGGCTATTGCCACGTATTCCGTGGCCCTCGGCAGCAACGGCTGGCTGTGGTTCGCCTGGGTCGTGCTGGGGCTCCTGACCGCGGGAATGGCCGCCTCGCGCAGCGCGTGAGCGGGCGCTTCCCCGCGCTGCGTCCGTGACGATCCCTCCATGGCGGAACTGAGCGAACCGCTCCCCGTGGACGCGATCCCCTCCGGCCTGCCCGCTGATGATCACCGGCTCCGCGCCGAGCCTGCTCTTGACACTCCTCCCGAAGGATCTCCGGCCCGCCGCCCCCTCCGGTCCGGGCCTGACCGTCCGTAGGATGTCCGTGACAACGGGATGTCGACGGGAGCGGCCTGGTGTTCTACCACTTGCTCAAGCACGTGATCCTCGGGCCGCTGCTGCGGCTGCTGTTCCGGCCTCGCATCGAAGGACTGGAGAACATCCCCGAGGACGGGGCCGCGATCATCGCGGGCAACCACCTGTCCTTCTCGGACCACTTCCTGATGCCCGCGATCCTCAAGCGGCGCATCACCTTCCTCGCGAAGGCCGAGTACTTCACCGGGCCCGGCCTGAAGGGGCGGCTGACCGCCGCCTTCTTCCGCAGCGCCGGACAGATCCCGGTCGACCGCTCAGGCAAGGACGCCGGGCGGGCCGCGCTCCGCGAGGGGCTCGGGGTGCTGTCCAAGGGCGAGCTGCTCGGCATCTACCCGGAGGGCACCCGCTCGCACGACGGGCGGCTCTACAAGGGCAAGGTGGGCGTGGCCGCGATGGCCCTGGGCGCGCGGGTACCGGTCGTACCGTGCGCGATGGTCGGCACCTTCGAGATCCAGCCTCCCGGGCAGAAGCTCCCGAAGGTCCGGCGGGTCACGATCCGCTTCGGCCGGCCACTGGACTTCTCCCGGTACGAGGGGATGGAGGGCGAGCGCTCCGTGCTGCGGGCCGTCACCGACGAGATCATGTACGAGATCCTCGAACTGTCCGGCCAGGAGTACGTGGACCGGTACGCCACCGAGGTCAAGGCGGAGGAAGAGGAAGCGCGGAAGAAGGCCCGGCGCAAGACGCGCTGAGCCTTCTCCCGCACTGGTGCCGCCGTTTCGGCTACCGGATGTCCGCTACCGGATGACCGTTAGCGGACGCCCGTTAGCGGACGGCCGGGAGCTCGTCGACCGCCGGGAGGGCGGAGGCCGGGGCTTCGGCGAGCGACTTCGCCGCCGCGGCGGCCGGAGCCACCGGGGTGGCGTGCGGTGCGCACTTCACGTCCTGGGCGTCGACCTTGCCGGTGAGCAGGTAGGCGTCGACCCGGGTGTTGATGCAGGGGTTCACCAGGCTGGTGACACCGTGCGAACCGGCGTTCTGCTCGGTGATCAGACGCGAGCCGGCGAGCCGCTCGTGGAGCGAGACCCCGCCCTTGTACGGCGTGGCCGCGTCCCGCTCGGACTGGACGATCAGGACCGGCGGCAGGCCGCGCTTGGCGCCGACCCCGACCTCGATCGGGTTGCTCTGCTTGGACTTCCAGGTCGCGCAGGGCAGGTTCATCCACGCGTTGGACCAGGTCAGGAAGGGGTACTTGGCGTGGAGCTTGCTGTTGTCCCGGTCCCACTTGGTCCAGCTGGTCGGCCACTTGGCGTCGGCGCACTCCACGGCGGTGTAGACGGCGTTGCCGTTCTCCGACGCGATGTTGCCCTGGATGTCGGTCATGTCCGGGGCGATGGCGTCGATCAGACCCTGCTCGTCACCGGCCAGGTACGCGCTCCAGGTCTGGGCGACGGGCACCCAGGAGGAGTCGTAGTACGGGGCGCTCTGGAAGAAGCCCAGGAGCTCCGCCGGACCGACCACGCCGCCGAGCGGGTTGGCCTTGGCCTTCGCGCGCAGTTCGAGCCACTTGGCCTCGACCTTGGCGCGGGTGTCGCCGATGTGGAAGACGGCGTCGTTCTTGGCGACCCAGTCCTGCCAGTCGTTCCAGCGCATCTGGAAGGCGACGTCCTGGCCGAGGTTGGCCTCGTACCAGATGTTGTCGCGGTCCGGGTCGACCACGCTGTCGACGATCATGCGGCGCACGTGGGTCGGGAACAGGGTCGCGTAGACCCCGCCGATGTAGGTGCCGTAGGAGACGCCGAGGAAGTTCAGCTTCTGCTCGCCGAGGGCGGCACGGATGACGTCCAGGTCACGCGCGGTGTTCGGCGTGGTCATGAACGGCAGCATCTCGCCGCTGCGCTCCTTGCAGCCGTCCGCGTACTCGGCCGCCAGCTTGCGCTGGGCGCGCTTGTCGGCCTCGCTGTCCGGGACCGGGTCGGCCTTGGGGGCCTTGACGAACTCCTGCGGGTCGATGCAGGAGATCGGCGCCGAGTGGCCGACGCCGCGCGGGTCGAAGCCCACGAAGTCGTACGCCTTGGCGGTGTTCACCCAGAGCGGGCTCTTGGTGGTGACCCGGCGCGGGAAGCGCATGCCGGAACCGCCGGGGCCGCCGGGGTTGTAGACGAGCGCGCCCTGGCGCTCCTCCTTGGTGCCCGTGTTGCCGATCCGGTCGACGGCGATGTCGATGGTCTTGCCGAACGGCTTGCTGTAGTCCAGCGGGACCTTCACATAGCCGCACTGGATGGGCGCTTCGAAGCCCCAGCCGGCCGGGCAGGCCTTCCAGTCGATCCCGGCGCGGGCCGCGCGGGCGGCGGCGATCTGCGTGCCGACCGCCTCCACGGTTCCGTTGTCGCGTCCGGACGGGAAGGTCTGGGACGCCGATGCGGACGGGGCGAGCAGCAGGCTCGCCGCCAGCGTGCCGGTGATCAGTGTGGCGGCGCTCCCCAGCGCCGCGTTGCGTATCACGTGGTTGTTCCCCCTGCGTCATCTGCCGCTGTGGGCGGCGTGGTTCGGGTGGGTCATGGGTGAACCGGTATGGACGTGCAAGGGGATACTTCCGCTTGAACCGGAGCATGCGACAGAGCGCGGCCCCGTTCTTTGCCAACCCGATATCCGGAAGTGCGTGTACCGCTGAGCGGTGTCTGGTTCGTCCCGGGTTCGGACGTCGTTCTGCGGGGGCGTCACCAACCGTAGGCGGCGCAGGCCGTGTCGAGCAGTTCGCGCAACCGCAGCCCGTCCGGGGCCAGGGCCGTGACCAGGACCGCCGGACCCGCCAGCGGGGTCACCGCCGCGAACTCGCCCAGCATCCGGGCCTGCGGCGGGGCCGCCTCGAACTCCGGGTCCACCACGAGGAGCTGCCCGATCGCCCGGTGGCCCGCCAATCCCGCCGGGCCGTCCCAGCCGCCCGGAGCGCCGGGGCCGCAGGTCAGCCCCTGGTCCAGCAGCGGCCGCCCGGACCGGGTCACGGTGAGCCGGCTGCGCAGCAGGCCGGGGGCCTCCCCGGTGCGGCCCAGCACCTGCTCCTCGCGCAGCAGGAGCCGGGCGGTGGGAGCGAGTTCGGCACGGGTGCGGACCCGCAGGTCGCTGCCGCGCACGGAGACGAGCGGTTCCGGTAGCCAGCGCACCGCCGACTCCCCCGCCAGCGTGAGCCGTACGTCGTACCGTGCGGGTTCCCCGCCGCGGCCGGGCAGTGCCAGGGTGGCCGCCGCCGAGCGCAGCACCAGCCGGGCGCCCGGGCCGGCGTCGGCCTCGATCACGAGCTGGTCGCCGCCGAGGGGGGCGCTCATGGCGCCGACCAGCATGACCCCCGCTTCGGCCCCCTCGCCCCGGGTGCGGCGCAGCGCGAGCGGCCCCTCCCCGGCC